>JAFXDL010000174.1 GCA_017516265.1 Bacteroidaceae bacterium | reverse complement strand
ATAGGGATGCAACATCCAATAAGCAATAATAAAAGCAGGAAATAATGGCTCTTTTTCATGATATCTCTCTTGTTTCGTTGGTTAATTGAAATAATTTCTGCAAATTTACACCCATTTTTAATATAAAACCTCCTGTTTGGATAAGAAAATATACGGAATCCCGAGATTATGAAGACTTTTAACGCTTCCCGAAAAGAATTTGAACCGTATGGTGTGACGTGTGAACAATGGCAGACGGACATCATGCCTCGCTTTGACCGTCATAACGAGATAGAATTGAATTATTTTCCCGAAGGGGGAATCACTTATTTCTTGCAAGACCGACACGTTACAATCCCGCCTCGCCGTATTGCCCTGTTTTGGGGATTGGTGCCCCATCGTATCGTGCACTTCGATGTGCTATCGGAGTATTATGTATGCACCATTCCTTTGTCTGTCTTTCTCAGTTGGGGATTGCCTGAAAGTTTTACCGCAAGGGTGTTCAAGGGGGAAGTCCTGATGGATGAAGAACATGAACGCTATGCCTACTATGACCGCTTGCTGATGGAGAATTGGCACACCGACCTTTCGTCTCCCTCTGCTAACCAGCAAACCGTTTTGTTGGAAATGCAATGTCGCTTGCAACGCCTCTCCGCTCACGTCTCAGCGGAAACCTCAACCACTCCGACCTTACCGGCAGGAGAGACAAACCTGATTGAGCAGATGACACTCTACATTGCCCGCAACTATCATCGGACCATTCATTTGGCAGACATAGGAAAGGCCGTGGGGCTTCATCCTGACTATGCCAATGCACTGTTCAAGAAAGCATTCGGGCATACTCTTAACACCCACCTGACCATAGAGCGTATCACACAAGCCCAGCGCCTGTTACTGACTACCGAAACTTCCATCGTACAGATAGCATACACTTGTGGTTTCAACTCTATCAGTTGTTTCAATACCGCCTTCCTGAAATTCAATGGTTGTACGCCAAGGGATTATCGGAAGAAGGTGTTGGACAAATAGACCTTATCCTATACCCATGGCCTTTCCTGCTTCGCCTGCCGTGTTGTAACAGGAATAGGGCACGACGCACACTTTTCCAATGTCCGAAGCGCACGGGGAAAGACCATGCTAAAGTATAGATTATTTCATATCTTGTAAAATAAAATTGAGAATATATCTGGATTTTGATAAAAAGTATGAATAAAAAAGCCTGTATTCATGGATTAATAACTATATTTGCAGGCTCTTAACAGAAAAAGAAATTCAAACAATACATTAATTAACATGAAAAAACAACTGACTACAGTATTTGCAATGCTCCTTTCGGCCATGACATGGGCACAAGCTCCAGCCTTTCCGGGAGCAGAGGGATATGCCAGGTACATTACTGGCGGACGTGGCGGAACGGTGTACCATGTCACAAATCTTAATGATAGTGGTACCGGTTCATTGCGCGAAGCATTAGGAAAGAGTAATAAAAGAACCATCGTCTTTGACGTGAGCGGAACCATCAATTTGAAATCCGATTTGAAGATTTCAAAGGGCAATGTCACCATTGCCGGACAAACAGCTCCGGGCGATGGTATCACGTTGGCCAATTATACGGTTACGGTAGCGGCAGACAATGTCATCATCCGTTTCATACGTTTCCGTCGTGGCAATGCGGTCAACATCAACGATGGAGCCGATGCCATCTGGGGACGACAGAGAAAGAACATCATGCTCGACCACTGCTCATTCAGTTGGAGCATCGACGAGGTAGCCTCATTCTATGACAACCGCACGTTCACCATGCAATGGTGTACCGTAGCAGAGGCATTGACCAATGCCGGACACGATAAGGGTGCACACGGATATGGCGGCATTTGGGGAGGAAAGGAGGCTTCATTCCATCACAATTTCCTGCTTCATCTGCAAAATCGTGTCCCCCGATTCAATGGTGCCCGATACAATTGGGGAGGCTACGATACATCCAAATATCCCAACACCATACAGGCCGAACGAGTAGATTTCCGCAACTGTGTAATGTACAATTGGGGTACGGGCGGATGCTATGGTGGCCCCGGAGGAGGATACATCAACATGGTCAACAACTATTACAAGGCAGGTCCTGCTACGACAAACAAGACGAGGGTGACACAAATCTCCAAATCTGATAGCAGCAACGGAGGTGACAATCCGTTTCCCGGATACACCAGCCGTTATTATATAAATGGTAACTACGTCACCGAAGCCGGTGACGAAGCCGAGAACTACGACTGGAAAGGTGTCGTTTACGACAACGGTATCCCCACCGTCAATGGAGTGAAGTGTGTGAACGACTCCAAGAACTACTATGGCGAAGGTGCGGGCAATACCCCCATCAAGCTGAACGAGCCGATTGATGCCGGTGAAGTGACAACCCACAGTGCTACGGTTGCATTTGAAAAAGTACTGGCCTATGCCGGAGCTTCCTACAGAAGGGATGCCGTGGATGCACGCTACGCCATAGAAGCCGAAAACGGCATTGCCTTCTACATGGGTAGTGTGACCGGCAAAGAGGGTATCATTGACACACAGAATGATGTGGGCGGATGGCCAATGCTCACGTCGGAAGCCACTCCTCTCGACTCTGACAAGGACGGAATGCCTGATGATTGGGAAACGGCAAACGGACTGAATCCCAAACTGAACGACAGCCATGCATACACCATCGACCCTAAAGGTTATTACACGAACCTGGAAGTCTATATGAACAGCTTGGTACAGGATATCATGATAGCCGGTAATGCCGATGCTATGGAATCCGTTCAAGAATATTACCCCGCTTACACCAAAGCTGACGGTACCTATGTAGCTGCCATTGATGGCGAATCAAGTGGTGTGTCAGAAATCTATGCCGGCAATGTGGTTGAAACCCGATATTTCAATCTGCAAGGCATACAGGT
>JAFXDL010000173.1 GCA_017516265.1 Bacteroidaceae bacterium | reverse complement strand
TGGCTGTGAAAAGCGTGTTTTCTCTTGATCTTTCCTGTTCCGGTAAGAGTGAATCTTTTTTTGGCACCGGAATTAGTCTTAATCTTCGGCATGTTTTTTTAATTGTTTAAATTGTTATTAATAGTGTGGTAGCGCACTATACCGATGGCGCTACGCACGTTTTCTTCGTTTTTTTATTCTTCAGCGGCTTTTGTCTCGTCCTTTACGTTCTTGCCTTGTTGGGCTGCATTGCCTTTCTTGGTAGACATACCCTTCTTGGGGCTCAGAAAGATGGTCATACGCTTACCTTCGAGTACGGGCATCTGGTCCACCTTGCCATATTCTTCCAAGTCGTTTGCAAAACGCAGGAGGAGGACTTCTCCTTGTTCCTTGAAGAGGATACTACGCCCCTTGAAGAACACATAGGCTTTCACCTTGTCACCATCTTGCAAGAAACCGATGGCATGTTTGAGCTTGAAGTTGTAATCGTGATCATCTGTCTGAGGTCCGAAACGGATTTCCTTGACATCGACTTTCACCTGCTTGGCTTTCTGCTCTTTCTGACGCTTCTTTAATTGATAAAGAAATTTAGAATAATCGATGAGCTTACAAACGGGCGGCTGGGCGTTAGGTGAAATCTCCACCAGATCCACTTCTCTATCTTCTGCCATTCTCAATGCTTGTGCGATAGGATAAACGGCCGGCTCCATATCGTCGCCCACAATGCGGACTTCTTTGGCACGAATCTGTTCATTGATTCGATGTTGCCCCTTCAAATTGTCGTTTTTCATTCAAAAACTAAATGGTTTTTCGAGTCTTTTTTTGTTTTTATTCTAATTAGTTTATTCTTTATCATTCAACACCAAGCAACCCGAATTGTTACCAATCCGAGTTGCTTTTGGTGTAAGCGGCTGCAAAATTAATATTTATTTATCATATTTTGAACTTCTTCGTTCAAAATTTTTGCAAATTCTTCGATTTTTTTGCTTCCTTGGTCTCCTTCACCCTGTTTTCTTACCGAAACTTCACCATTTGCGGCTTCTTTTTCGCCCACAATCAGCAGGTAAGGGATACGCTTCATTTCGTTGTCGCGAATCTTACGGCCAATCTTTTCGTTGCGGTCATCGACGATGGCACGGATGTCCTGGCTATCAAGATAAGCCTTCACTTCGTTGGCATAGTCGTTGAACTTCTCCGAGATGGGGAGTACCACCACCTGGTCAGGTGTGAGCCACAAGGGGAACTTTCCGCCAGTGTGTTCGATGAGCACGGCTACGAATCGCTCCATAGAGCCGAAGGGTGCACGGTGAATCATCACAGGGCGGTGCTTCTGGTTGTCAGAGCCCATGTATTCGAGCTGGAAGCGTTCGGGCAGGTTGTAATCCACCTGAATGGTACCCAATTGCCAACGACGTCCGATGGCATCCTTCACCATGAAGTCGAGTTTGGGACCATAGAAGGCTGCTTCGCCATATTCAATCTTGGCGGGAAGGCCCTTTTCCTGGCAAGCTTCGATGATGGCTTGCTCGGCACGCTCCCAATTCTCTTCGCTACCGATGTATTTTTCGCGGTTCACCTTGTCGCGGAGTGAAATCTGTGCTTCGAAATTCTCGAAGTTCAGTGCGCGGAAGATGATGAAGATGATATCCATCACGCGGAGGAACTCATCCTTCACCTGATCGGGACGACAGAAGATGTGTGCATCGTCCTGCGTGAAACTGCGTACACGGGTAAGGCCATGAAGCTCACCACTCTGTTCGTAGCGGTAAACGGTACCGAACTCGGCAAGGCGCAAAGGCAGGTCTTTGTACGAACGGGGTTGCCACTTGTAGATTTCGCAATGGTGGGGGCAGTTCATGGGTTTCAACAGGTACTCTTCGTTTTCCTCAGGTGTGTGGATGGGTTGGAAAGAGTCCTTACCATACTTGGCATAGTGTCCTGAAGTAACGTAGAGCTGCTTGTTACCGATGTGCGGAGTCATCACCTGCTGGTAGCCGAAGCGTTTCTGTATGCGCTTGAGGAAATCCTCGAGGCGGAGACGCAGGGCGGTACCCTTGGGCAACCACATGGGGAGTCCCTTACCTACGGTTTCGGAAAACATGAAGAGTTCCATCTCCTTACCTATCTTGCGATGGTCGCGCTTCTTGGCCTCTTCCATCATCACCAGGTATTCGTCCAGCATCTTCTTCTTGGGGAAGCTGATACCATAGATACGGGTCATCTGCTTGCGGTCCTCCTGACCACGCCAGTAGGCACCTGCCACGGCGGTGAGTTTGACGGCCTTGATGGGGGCTGTGCTTGCGAGGTGAGGTCCACGGCAAAGGTCGGTGAATGCACCCTGTGTATAGGTGGTGATGTGTCCGTCCTCCAGTTCCTCGATGAGTTCGCACTTGTAGGTCTCGCCACGTTCGCCAAACATTTTCAAGGCATCGGCCTTGGCTATATCCTGTCGTACGAGGGGTTCCTTCTTGGAGGCCAATTCGGCCATTTTCTTTTCGATGTTGGCCAGATCACCTTCTTTGATAGTGGTTTCGCCCGGATCCACATCATAGTAGAATCCACTTTCGATAGCAGGGCCTATACCAAACTGTATGCCGGGATAAAGCTCTTGCAATGCTTCGGCCAAAAGGTGGGCGCTGGTGTGCCAGAAGGCATGTTTGCCCTGTTCGTCCTCCCACTTGTAGAGTACGATGGAAGCGTCATTATTGATGGGGCGCATGAGGTCCCAAGTCTCTCCGTTCACTCCGCACGCAAGCACGTCTTGTGCCAGGCGCGAACTGATGCTTTCTGCAATCTGCAGACCGGTTACACCTTCGTTGTATTCACGAACCGAACCGTCAGGAAATGTAATTTTTATCATAATCTAATATGCTATTTTCGTCTTTTGAGCCGCAAAATTAGCTATTTCTTTTGATTTTCACGGCTTTTCTGACAAAAAATATGGCAACAAAAGGGATTTTTTATGATTTCAGTAAGCAATTCGCTGCATAGACGGGTGCATTTCCGGCTTTTAACCCACTGTTTACGGTTGTTCTGTGCCACTTTTCACCTGTCAGCAAACCGCCTGCAACTCGTAACTAGTCACTCCTAACCAATAATTCCTAACGAATAAAATATCGCTCATAACTCGTCACTCATAACTCGTCACTCATGCACCATCATTCTCCCTCCTCATCAGTATATCGCTTGATGATATTGTATGCCTTGAAGAGGCCCATCTCGCCAGCCTTGCTCAGGTCGGCCAGTCCCTCTTTGACCTGCCCCAAAAAGATGTAGGTCAATCCTCTGTTGAAGTAGGCTTCGCCAAAATTGGGGTTCACTTCGATGGCCTTTCCAAAATCGACCACGGCGGCATGGTAGTCATTCTGCTGACAGAAGAGTACGGCCCGGTTATAGTAGGCGTATTCAAAGTCGGGTGCCAGTTGGATGACCTTGTCCAGATCGGCACGCACCAGTTCGTATTCGTGCACATGCCCCATTCGTCCGGTGGGCAACTCTGGCTTTGTCTGTAGGGCCTGTGTGTGTGCGGCCTCTTCGGCAGCCTCTTCTGCCCGTTGGTACTCCAGTTGTTTGCATCGCACCAGTGCGCGGTTGAAGTAGGCGGGCGCAAAGTTTTCGTCCTTCAGGATGGCCTGTGTCAGGTCGTCAATGGCACTGGCAAGGTCTTGCACCAGGTACAGGTCCAATGCGCGGGCAAATTGCAGGTCAGCACGTTGGGGAGCCTCCACGATGGCCTTCGTATAGTTGTCCACCGAGGCGAAGTGCTCCTCCACCTGCGACTGGTTCAGCGGTGTCTCCTGATTGGTGATGTAGAGGCGTTTTCCCAGCACTTGGGCATTGTTCAGTTCGTCCACCATCTTGTGGTAGGCCACGGTGCGCTTCACCTCGCTCTCCTTTTGATAATAGGTAAGCACGAACATGGGCTCCAGTTCCACCTTCACATTGCGGTTTTGCACCTTTCCACGATATTCGTTCTTGTACTTCTGTTGCAACTCTTCATTGTCAGCCACCACCAGTTTGCGGTAGTTCTTCACGTTGCGGTTCGACTTTTTGCGGGTCTTGCCACTTCCCTCTTCCTCTTCTTCATCCTTTTCCTCGCTGACATTTTTGCCCATTTGGTTAGTCTGTTTGCCGGCAGCCCATGCGTTGCGTTGGTCAATTTCGGCCTTCAGCAGTATGGCTTCGTCCTTTTCAGCTCCGCGCCGGTCTCCGCTTTTCCGCCGGGCGGTAGCGCGTTGCTGGTATCCGGCCAAGAAGTTTGGGTATTCGTCGAGCACGGCCGAGTAGTCCTCGATGGCTCCCCGGAGGTTGCCCGTCTGGTCGCGCAGGAGTCCGCGGTTGTAGATGGCCATCATGTTGTCCGGTTCCATCTCTATCACGCGGTCAAAATCCTCGATGGCGCGGTTGTCATCGCCCACCTGTGCGCGCAGGAGTCCGCGGTTGTAATGTGCAATGAGATTATTCGGGTCCATATCCACCGCCTGGTCATAGTCGCTCATGGCACCACGCAGGTTGTTCTGATGATAGCGTGCCAAGGCGCGGTTGATGTAGTTTCCCACATTCATGGATGCCAGGTGTATGGCCTGCCCCAGGTCTTCCTCGGCCTCTTGGAAGCGCTCTTGCTGCAGATGCAGGATGGCGCTGGCGCTCCACACGTCGGCATTGTACTTGTCCAGTTTCAGTGCTTGCGCAATGTCGGCTTCGGCCTTCAGGGTGTCCTTCTGCTTCATCCACACCTCGGCACTCATCAGATAGGCGGGCACGTAGCGTGGGGCAAAGGCGAGCAGTTGTTGCACGTCGGCACGTGCACCGTCATAGTCCTTCTCGCGCATCTTGCACAGGATGAGGTTGTGCCAGATGCCCACATTCTGAGGAGCGTGCACCAGTGCCTGATTATAGTCGCTGATGGCATCCTGAAAACGTCCCTGATTGATGCGTGCAAGGCCGCGGAGCTGGTAGTAATCCACCACGAAGGGGTTTCGTCCGATGGCCTCCGAGCAGTCCTGTTCGGCTCCCTGATAGTCCTCCAGGTTCAATTTGGCAAGTCCGCGGAAGAAGTAAGGGGCGTGCAGATAGGGCTTGGCATCAATCACCTGGTTGAAATACTGGATGGAGAGCACGTAGTCCTCAAAATAGAGTGCATTGCGTCCTATCATCATCACCCGGTCGGTGTTGATTTGAGCCGTTGCACCCATGGCGAGCACCATCAGCAGGAGTATAAGGAGGGGGCGGAGTTTCTTCACTTACGTTTCTATCGGGGGGATTAAAGGGAAAAAATCACTTCACCGTCTTCACTTTATACGAGCAGCGGACACTGCCTTTCAGCATATTGTTCAGTTTGCCCTTAATCATCTGCTTGCGCAGGCCGCTCAGGTGGTCGATGAACATTTTGCCCTCCAGGTGGTCAAACTCGTGCTGCATACAACGTGCCTCGAAGCCGTCCACCCACTCGTCGTGCTCCTGCCAGTCGGCATCGAAGTATTTCACGTGGATGCGTGTGGGACGCTTCACTGCCTCGTTGATGCCAGGCAGGCTCAGGCAACCCTCGTCCTTGGAGTCGGTCTCCTCACCCACCTCGATGATGTGGGGATTGATGAAGGCACGGCGGTAGCCCTTGTATTGGGGATAGTCATCGCTCAGCACATCCAGGTCGATGACCACCACACGGATAGCAAGACCCACTTGCGGTGCTGCCAATCCGCATCCGTCAGCACGGTCCATAGTATCAAACATGTTGTCAATCAACTCTTTCAGATTGGGATAATCGGGGGTGATATCCTCGGCCACCTTCCGCAACACCGGTTGGCCATAAATGTAAACGGGGAGTATCATTCTGTATTTTCTTATTTGATTTTTATTGTTATTTTCTGTTTTTTATTGTCTTTTGTTTGAGGGGGGAGCTATTGTTTTCTAGAGTTTCTAGAGATTCTAGATTTTCCAGATTATCTAGTTTTCTAGCCTATCCTGGCCCTCCAGCTCTAGGGGGGGGAGCCCCTTGAGACCTGCATACCAGCTCTCTACAGCCCTCCAAAACTCCTCGACTCCATGTAGCTCTGCAGGATGATGCAGGCGCTTATTTCGTCCACCAGTGCCTTGTCTTGCCGGGCTTTCTTCTTCAATCCGGCCTCCAGCATGGTGCGATGGGCCATGACGGAGGTAAAACGCTCGTCCACCATCTCTACGGGCACACTGGGGAGCACCTTCTTCAGGCGGTTGACAAAGGGGGTGATGCGCCGCATGTTTTCGGAGTATTCGCCCGAATTCTGACGGGGCAAGCCCACGATGATACGCTCCACTTCTTCACGCCCGACATAGTCGAGGATAAAGGCCTCCAGTTGGGCCGTAGGCACGGTGGTCAGTCCGTTGGCTATGATTTGCAGGGGGTCGGTCACAGCCAAGCCCGTGCGCTTCTGACCGTAGTCGATGGCTAATATTCTACTCATATCGGGGGCAAAGATACTACTTTTTTGCCTATCACACCCCATATCGGGTGACAAAAGATGTGAAATCGAATGAGAAACGGGAATTTCGGGGGGGGCACTGAGGGAACTCGGATTTCACCTTGCAAATATACAACATTTTTCAGCCAAATGCAAGAAAATAGCCAACTATTTTTGAAGCAGACATAAATAAGAATATAAGAATTACAGTTATTACAGATGACAGTTATTACAGATGACAGTTATTACAG
>JAFXDL010000172.1 GCA_017516265.1 Bacteroidaceae bacterium | reverse complement strand
TTACTCCCCTCCCTTGTGGAGGGGTAAGGGGGAGGGTCTCCCTTTTTTCATACTTCTCATACGCCTCCACAATCTTTGTCACCAGTTTGTGGCGCACGATGTCCTTCTTGTTCAACTCTACGAAACTGATGCCTTTCACCCCTTTCAGGATTTTCAGGGCTTGCACGAGGCCCGAGGTTTGCGAGTGGGGGAGGTCAATCTGCGTCATGTCGCCCGTCACAATCATCTTGGTGTTCATGCCCATGCGGGTGAGGAACATCTTGATTTGTGCCGATGTGGTGTTTTGCGCCTCGTCGAGGATGACTACGGCATCGTTCAACGTACGTCCGCGCATAAAGGCGAGGGGGGCTATCTGTATGACGTTCAACTCCATGTATTCCTTCAGCTTTGCCGCAGGTATCATGTCCTGCAGGGCATCGTAGAGGGGTTGCAGATAGGGGTCGATTTTTTCCTTCATGTCGCCCGGCAGGAAGCCCAGTTTTTCGCCTGCTTCTACGGCTGGGCGCGAGAGGATGATTTTCTTTATCTCCTTGTTCTTCAGTGCACGCACCGCCAGGGCGATGGCCGTATAGGTCTTTCCCGAACCGGCAGGGCCGATGGCGAACACCATATCGTTCTTCTCGTACTCCTTCACCAGCTTCAGTTGGTTTTCGCTTCGCGGAGTGATGGCCTTGCCGGTGACGCTATAGACGATGACGTCGCCCGTCTTCTCCACCTGTGGTTTGTTGCCCTTGATGATGTCCAGGATGACCTCCTCCTTCAGCGAGTTGTACTTGGCGCAATGCTTCTCCAATGCGGTGATATGCTCCTCGAAGGCACACATCTCCTCCTCGTCACCCATCACACGGATGACATTGTCCCTGGCCACAATGCGCAGCTTGGGGTACAGTGCCTTTATCATCTGCATGTTGGCATTGTTCACTCCGTAGAAAATCACGGGATCCACATCCTCCAGTACGATATGTTTTTCTATCATGCTTCTGTTTTTCGCGAATTAAGTGGCAAAAATAGTGCAATTTGTCCGCTTTACAAAAAGAAATTGTCCTTTTTTTGCCTCCAACCCTGTTTTTCTTCGTTGCCTGAGAAAAATTTCTCCCCGACCAGGAAAAAATATTTCTCAGGTAGGGGAGAAATTTAGTGTTAACAAACCTTAGCCGACGGGTAAGGCCTGCTTACCCTTGGGATAAGGTAGGCTTACCCTTGGGATGATGTCGGCTTTCCTTATGCTCTTTCTGCCAATCGCTTCTCCATGCGCTTGCGATAGACGTTGCGCGGGTCGCGACGGACTCCTAATGTCTTGTATAGCAGATAATAGGCGGCGCAACCTAAGAAGGAGAATGCCAATACTACCACTGTCCAAATAATTTTGTTCGTGGTGCTCATCGGACTGGTGTAGATGTCTTTCAAGGTGAATACTACGACCAGGAGGCCGGCTATTGCAACTAAAATACCCAAATAACTTGTCATAATTCAATCTGTTTGATGATTCATGTTTTTTTAATGTAAAGAACCTTTGTGCGTTGGTATTACGAATGAATAGTAGTTGCACGCTTTTTATAAAAGATAGCCACTCGACAAGTCGTTTCTTTACTCGCAATATCCAACCGTTTGTCCGAGTACTACAATCATGGAGTCCTTCAGTTTCAGTGTCTCCACCACTTTCTGCTGATTCCATCCGCCACGCGCCCGGCTTCCAATGCCGGCACTGGCGCAATAGAGATAGACGTTTTGCGACACATAGCCTACGTTGACGTACGAAACCGTGTTGGCGTCGCCCGGCTTGTGGCCGGGGCCTGTCTTGTCCGTGTCGGCAATGAAGAGCAGGTTCAGGTAAGCCTTCTGTGCATCAGCGCGTCCGGTGATGGCGCGGTGGTCACCTTCGGCCACCAACTTCAGTGTATGGTCTTTATAGTTATAGTAGTAAGCCCCATGTTTGAAGAAGGCGTAGAGTTCAATTTCCTGTCTGTTCGACCCCGTAGGAGCCGTGCGCTTCCCATCGGGACGGTTGATGCCCAGGGCCGCCCACATCAGGTTGGAGATGTCTTGCAGGGAAATCTCCTTTTCGGTAAATCCCTTAGAAGACTGGCGGTTCTTCAATGCCTCCATGAGCTTCATCCCCTCGTTGAAAGTAGGGGTGTTGAGTTTGATGACTTTGGGAGCCTCTTGTCCCATTACGCAAGTCAATGTGATTAGCATGAAAGCTAATGTAGAAATAAGTTTTTTCATACGATGATTGTTATTAAAGTTAATACGTTTGCAAATATATCGTTCTCTCCCCCTTGGGGGAGTTGGAGGGGGCCTCTTCTTAATCACTCAACTCCACCACCTCCATGTCTTCGAACTTCGCGCCATTGATGGTGAAGCGGACAAGGGTGCGCACCTTGTGGAAGCCGTAGTTGCCTGCCGCACCGGGATTGATGTGGAGCATGTCGAGCGTCTTGTCGTACTTTACCTTCAGGATGTGCGAGTGTCCGCTGATGAAGAGTTTGGGCGGGCGCACCATCAGGCTTCCCACAATCGAGGGGTCGTACTTCCCCGGATAGCCACCGATGTGCTTCATCACCACCTCGGCCTCCTCCACCTTGAAACGTAATGTCTGCGGATAGAGCCGGCGGATTTCCTGTCCGTCAATGTTGCCATACACCGCCCGTAGGGGACGGAAGGCAGCCAGTCGCTCGGCCACTTCCAGCGAGCCGATGTCGCCAGCGTGCCATATTTCGTCGCAACTTTCGAAGTATTTCAGGTACTTTTCGTCCCAAAATGCGTGTGTATCCGATAATAATCCGATTCTTTTCATCTTTTTCTTGGCTTTGTGGTGCAAATGTACTACTTTTGACGGGAAAAAGAAAGAAACACCATGAAAAAAGAGATACAGGCAGCGTCCTCTTTCCGTTATTTCGATCGTGATATGAGTTGGTTGTCCTTCAACTACCGGGTGTTGTTGGAGGCCGCCGACGAACTGTTGCCTCTGTATGAACGCATCAGTTTTATAGCCATCTATACTTCCAATTTGGAGGAATTTTATAAGGTGCGTGTGGCCGAACATCGTGCCGTGGCCTCTGGTATGAAGGTGTCCGAGGATACTGCCCGCGAGGATGCCGTCCGTCTGTTGGAGCAGATTACGGCAGAAACCACCCGCCAGTTGGCCGAGCGTACCCGCATTTTCGAGCAGATGATTGTGCCTACCTTGCGTCGCAACCATATCATTTTCTATCAAGACCCGTCGGAGGTGGAAGAGGCTCATCGTCCTTATCTGCAACACTATTTCACCGATGAGATTTTCCCTTACCTGCAACCCGTGCCTGTCCGTCGGGGGGTGGTCAGCACCTTCTTGCGTGACAATCGTCTCTATATGGCCGTGCGCCTCAAGCGCAGGGGGCGGTTTGAATATTTCCTCTTGAAACTTCCCTATAGCAAGGTGCCCCGTTTCATCGAACTTCCCCGCTTGGGCGATTATGACTACATTATATATATGGAGGACATCATCCAGATGTACGTCCGCCAGATGTTTCCCGGTTATGAGTGGGACAGTTGCTATTGCTTCAAGATTTCGCGTGATGCTGACATCCTGGTTGACAATATCGGCACGAATGAACTGCTCAAGCAATTGAAGACGAAGGTAAAACGGCGTAAGAACGGTGCTATCAGCCGATTCCTCTATGACCGTCAGATGCCCGATGACTTTTTGGCGTATATGATGAAGGCTTTTGGGATTACGAAGGACGAACTGGTGGTGGGCGACCGTCATCTCAATCTTGAAGACCTCCGCCACTTGCCTTGCCCTAACCCCATGCTGAAGCAGGAGGAAGAGCGCCCCACCACCATGCCTCATGCAGCGTTGGAGGAGGTGAAGGGCTCAGTCTTCCGCTATGTGGCCCGGCGCGACCTGATGCTTTTCTACCCCTACCATTCCTTCAACTATTTCATCAATTTCCTCTACGAGGCGGTGCACGACCCTCTCTGCACCGACATCATGATTACCCAATATCGTGTGGCCGAAAACTCTGCCGTCATCAGCTCCCTCATTGCCGCGGCACAAAATGGCAAGCGGGTCACCGTCTTTGTCGAACTGAAAGCCCGCTTCGACGAGGAAAACAATCTGGAAACGGCAGAACTGATGCGGGCCGCTGGTATCAATATCATCTTCAGCATCAAGGGACTGAAGGTGCACGCCAAGGTCGCCCTGGTGCTACGCAAAAACAAGCAGGGCGGACTTATCCGTAGCTATGCCTACGTGAGCACCGGCAATTTCAACGAGAAGACTGCCCGTCAGTATGCCGACATCGGACTCTTTACCTGCAACCGTACTATTGTGAACGACCTGCAGAAACTCTTTGCATACTTGCGCAAGGAGGCCGATACGGCTGACTTCAAGCACCTGCTGGTGGCAAAATTCAATCTGGTGCCCCGGCTGAAGCAATTGATTGAGAATGAAAAGCGCCTGGCCCGCAAGGGGAAGGGCGGACACATCATCCTCAAGATGAATGCCCTGCAAGACCCCGTGATGATAGACGAACTCTACAAGGCCAGCATGGCCGGTGTACAGGTTGACCTCATCGTGCGTGGCATCTGTTGCCTGATACCTGGGGAGGAGTTCAGTCGCAACATCCGTGTGACCCGCATTGTCGATAGTTTCCTCGAACATGCCCGTGTGTGGTTCTTTGCCGGCGATGGTCATCCCCGTCTTTTTCTGGGCTCGCCTGACTGGATGCGGCGCAATCTCTACCGGCGCATCGAGGTGGTGACTCCTGTATTGGACGAATCTTTGAAGCGCCAGCTCACCGAAATGCTCCATATCCAGCTTACCGATAATAGAAAAGCGTGTCGTGTAGATAATCAGCTTCGAAATATTTTCAAATCATCATCCGACGAGAATATCATCCGTTCGCAATATGCCTTTTATGATTATTTGTTGGATAATAATAGGTAAAAATTAGTATTTATTAATCTTAATATGCTGATTGTTAACACGTTGAATATCTTACTTTGAAAGAAAAGGCTCTCTCTGGCTTATTGTACTTGGTACATTGTGTAAATGTGTAAATATTGTTTATGTCGTAGTAAGTACAGTAATTATGTGTTGAATCCCTTTGCTGGCCGTGGATGCAACATTTGATGCATATAATTTGCACGAAATTCTATTCAAATTATTTTTTAGTTTTGTAGAAAACCTCTACCTTTGCAGTGTCAAAGTTCGGAAATCACCTCTTCTTTGAGAGCTGAACAGACGAACCGAGACACTTAGGTTATATGTTTTGACGATTCTGTTTTTAAAGTTTTGATGGTAATGCGGCAGCCTGCTTCTTGGTGAAGCGGGCTGTTGTGCTTTTAAGGTTCAAGGTTCAAAGTTTAAGGTTCAAAGTTCAAGGTTTATACATTTGTCATCTTGAGTCCCCATCCCTCTGCGTGTGAAATAATTCGATGATGATGTGGAAGGTCTGCGATTCAGAGTAACTGACACTCCCCCTCCTCTATAAACAGGGGAGGAGTTGTAGATAGCTTAGCCACTATGTAAGCAGAACTATTCAAAGCTGTCCCTCTGTTTTAGGGGGACGAGCGAAGCGGAGGGGGTGAGAGACGTAAAGTCAAATGATGCCATTTGTTTTTTTAGGAAGGTGTGTCAAAAAATAAATTTAGGCACGGATTTTTCGCTTTGCTCAAGAGAACTCCACGGATTACACGGATAAATTATACCGTTTGAGTATAAAGAGAAATATAAATCCGTGTTAATCCGTGTAATCCGTGCCTAAATTTATTTTTGATTTCAGGAGAATAAAACGTAAAATAAGGGCTCACGTTCGTCTTCCCTTACAGCCCCTGTTGTTTCGCTTCATCCCACAGGGCATCCATTTCGTCGAGAGACATGTCCTGAAGGGAGCGGCCCTGGCGGATGGAGTGTTCCTCGACGTAGGTGAAGCGGCGGATGAATTTCTGATTGGTGCGCTCCAGGGCATTGTCGGGGTTGATGTGATAGAGGCGTGCGGCATTGACGAGGCTGAACATCAGGTCGCCGAACTCGGCCTCGGCCTTGTCGGCATCCATGGCGGCCACTTCGGCCTGAAACTCACTGATTTCCTCCTTCACCTTGTCCCACACCTGTTCGCGCTGTGCCCAGTCGAAACCTACGTTGCGGGCCTTGTCCTGTATGCGGTATGCCTTGATGAGGGCCGGCAGGGCTTGTGGCACTCCGCTGAGCACGCGCTTGTTCCCGTCCTTCTCCTTGAGTTTTATCTGTTCCCAGTTCTGTGACACCTGTCCGGCCGTTTCCGCCTTGGCATCGCCGAAGACGTGGGGGTGGCGGAAGACGAGCTTGTCGCTCAACAGGGTGCAGACGTCGGCCATGTCGAAGTGTCCCTTCTCCTCGCCAATCTTGGCATAGAAGGCCACGTGCAGGAGCACATCGCCCAGTTCCTTGCAGATGTTCTTCTGGTCGTCGTGGATGAGTGCGTCGCACAGTTCATATACCTCTTCGATGGTGTTCGGGCGCAGGCTGTCGTTTGTCTGCTTGCGGTCCCAGGGGCATTTCACCCGCAGTTCGTCAAGGATGTCGAGGAAGCGTCCGAAGGCTTCCATCTTTTCTTCTCTAGTATGCATGATGTCTGTCAGTATTAAGAATATGAGATGTTATGGTTTTCCCCTCCTTGGGGTGTGCAAAGATACTACTTATTTATAAAATATGCAGAAAAATGGGTCCGATACTTTGTCAGTCGGCCGAATTGCCGTATCTTCGCAGACGTTTTCAGAATAAATGCGATATTACTATGAAGGAATTTTTCCGCGTCCTCGTGCGCTTTGTCCCCCCTTATAAGAAGAATCTGTTTCTGACGGTGTTCTTCAACCTGTTGTCGGCAGTGCTGAACATCTTCTCGTTCATGTTCATTGTACCCATCTTGCAGATTCTGTTCGAGATGGACAGTCAGACGTATGCTTTCATCCCCTGGGATACCCCCGACATGGAGTTGAAGGATGTGGCGATGAACAATTTCTACTACTACGTGACGCAGATGATTGAGTCGCAGGGGGCCAGCATGACGCTGCTGGTCTTGGGCCTGTTCCTGGCCGTGATGACCATGCTGAAGACGGGAGCCTACTTCCTCTCCTCGGCCACCATCATTCCTATCCGTACAGGCGTAGTGAGGGACATCCGCGTGCAGCTGTACCAGAAGATTCTGAGCCTCCCGCTGGGATTCTTCAGCGAAGAGCGCAAGGGCGACATCATTGCCCGCATGAGTGGCGATGTGCAGGAGATTGAGAACTCCATCATGAGCTCATTGGACATGCTCTTCAAGAACCCCATCCTCATCATTGCCTACTTCAGCACCCTGATGATGCTCAGTTGGGAGCTGACGCTCTTCACCCTGTGTGTGCTGCCCGTGATGGGATGGTTCATGGGCTTTGTGGGAAAACAGCTGAAGCGCAAGTCGCTGGTGGCACAGGGACAGTGGAGCGACCTGATGAGCCAGGTGGAAGAGACGCTGGGCGGACTGCGCATCATCAAGGCTTTCAATGCCGAGGAGAAGATGAACCGCCGGTTCCTCAACTCGAACAATGCCTATCGCAATACCATCAACCGCGTGAACACACGCCAGCAGTTGGCTCACCCCATGAGCGAGTTTCTGGGCACCATACTCATCGTTATTGTCTTGTGGTTCGGTGGCACACTCATCCTGAACAACGAAGGCAACATCGATGCCCCCACGTTCATCTACTATCTGGTCATCCTCTACAGCCTTGTCAACCCGCTGAAGGAGTTCTCCAAGGCGAGCTACAACATACCCAAGGGACTGGCTTCGATGGAACGTGTGGACAAGATATTGCTGGCCGAGAACAAACTGGTGGAGCCGGAGCATCCGAAGGTCATCAGCGACCTGAAGGACCGCATCGAGTATCGCGGTGTGTCATTCAAGTACGACACGAAGTGGGTGTTGCGCGACGTGGACCTCACCATCGAGAAGGGTAAGACCATCGCCTTGGTGGGGCAGAGCGGATCGGGAAAATCCACCCTCGTGGACCTGCTTCCCCGCTTCTACGATGTGCAGGAGGGGGAGGTGTTGATTGACGGTGTCAACATCAAGGATGCCACCTTGAAGGGTTTGCGCAGCATCATGGGCAACGTGAACCAGGAGGCTATCCTCTTCAACGATACGTTCTACAACAACATCACCTTCGGCGTGAAGGACGCTACTATGGAACAGGTCATCGAGGCGGCCAAGATTGCCAATGCCCACGACTTCATCATGGCCAGCGAACAGGGGTACGACACGATGATAGGCGATCGCGGAGGCAAACTTTCCGGTGGTCAGCGCCAACGCATCAGTATTGCACGCGCCATCCTGAAGAATCCGCCCATCCTCATTCTCGACGAGGCCACATCAGCCCTTGATACGGAGTCGGAACGACTGGTACAAGAGGCATTGGAACGACTGATGAAGAGCCGTACCACCATTGCCATTGCCCACCGCTTGAGTACCATACGCGGAGCTGACGAAATCTGTGTACTCCACGAGGGGCGTATCGTAGAGCGCGGCACGCACGATCAGTTGCTTGCCCTCGACGGATACTACAAGCGCCTGTGCGACATGCAGCAGGTATGATTCTGATTAGGAGTTCAGGAGTTCGGAAGTGCAGGAGTTCAGACAATAGTATAATTCCTGCACTTCATTTTTATGCAAGCAGAAGTATTGTCTGA
>JAFXDL010000171.1 GCA_017516265.1 Bacteroidaceae bacterium | reverse complement strand
TGTATGTGTGGAAATGGAACCGAGTGCTTATTTGTTGGTGCGGTTGAAACGTTTTCTCGAATCGTTGTTGGGATGTTCAGTAGATGTAGTCAGAATGCATAAGCATATCAATCCTTACCTTTTGAAAGAGATAGAGAATGATGGAATTTACGTCATACAATAATAGATTGCGTGTACTTTCTATTTTTAAGCAAATAGAAAAAGCCATAGAACAATTGCAGGAATGGAATAACTCTGTCAAATCTGTTGATGATTACTATTTGTCTTCAGAAGGAATGCAGAAATTGGCTGCTAATTGCATGCTTATCGAAGCGATAGGTGAAGGAATTCATCAAATAAATAGGATTACGGGAGGAAATTTGCTCTCTGAGCGTTCTGAAATCCCGTGGGAAGATGTTATTGGTATCCGTAATCATATCGCTCATGGTTATTTTGATATAGATGCAGAAATTGTGTTGTCTGTGATAAAAAATGATTTGTTGCCATTATTGGAGGCTATATGATATTTTATCAATGATTTATCAACCCATTAAAATAGAATAAGAATATGGATACTGTAGAAGTTGTATTGGCAAAGATGAAGGAGCTGGGTGCTCCCGTGAATGCTACCACATTGGCAAAGGAGACCGGACTTGACAAGAAAGAGGTCGATAAGGCTATGGCTACGCTGAAGAAGGAGGAGAAAATCTTCTCGCCCGTGCGTTGCAAGTGGCAGGCAAAATAGTGATGGACTGCGAGTGACGAGTTGGTTCAAAGTTTAAGGTTCAAAGTTTAAAGTTTAAAGTTCAAAATTTAAACTTCAATGTTCAAGGCCATCGCCATAGTTTGAATTTAGAACTGACTGGTCACTCGCAGCTTGTCGATGAATAGTGATTCTTCCTTCAGTGTCGTCATACGGTGCGCCGATGATGCCACCCAGTGTCTGTTCGATGTAGTTGGTCAGTATTTCCACGTCCAGTCCCAGATTCTCTTGTTGCAGTGTGGCATAGCGTAAGATGCCTTCGCTTCCCAATTCTTTCAGTATGTAGTCGAAGCTGGCAAGTGTATATTGCTTGTCGGGGTCGATGGGCATGTATTCTCCGTTTCCCTTGTTCCTTATACGTATGTTGCTCACCCGGCGTAGTGTGTCGGCCACGTGGGAGAAGAGTTCGTCATCGCCCATCACTACGGGCGAGGGTAGGCTACTGTCCACCTCGAAGCGGATGCCGCTCACCTGCATGAAACTGCCGTTTTCTTCGGGCAATAGTCTTACCGCAACCTCCAGCGCATCGGCCAGCTGTTGTCCTGTGAGGGTGGCTGTGCAGGCTTCGTTGCCAAAGGGGAATACGGCAAAAAGGTCGTTATAGGTGACTTCTCTCATGGGCAAGTTGGCACGTATGCCTCCGCCATTTATCAGAGCGATGTCGGTGTTCAGCGTGTGACGGAAGGCATCGGCACACAGATTCCCCAATGGCATCTCCTGCAGGCGGACAATCCTCGTTCTTTTGGCATCAACAGCGATGAGGTCCGCCGTATTCCTTCCGATGACCCTGTCTCCATCTCCTGCCGCTTTTTCTTTGATGGCCTCTACGTAGGATTGCATGTCAGCATCGCCCTTCTTCCCCTTTGTCGGAATCAGTTGGGTGCTGAGGCTTCCCTCCTTCCCGATGGTCAGCAGGCCGATGTGTTGCAGTTCCGTTCCTGTGGACGAAAGGTGGACGGGCTTTCCTTCCTTGTCGTGTACCAGCGTGTCGTGTATCGTACTGTGGCTGTGTCCGTCCAGCACGGCATCCATGCCCGTAGTCTGTGCAATGAGTGAGAGTGATGTCGGATTCCCCTTGCTAGGTATATCGCCCAGGTGCGAGAGGGCCACCACATAGTCTGCTCCCTCAGCCCGTGCCGCGTCAATCTGTTGTTGGGCATGGGTGTAGAATTCCTCCTTCATGAAGTCGTAGATGACGTTTCCCTCCTCGTCCTGATAGGTGAGGGGAGAGGTGCTTGTTGCCGTCTCTGTAGTGAGGAGGCCGATGAAGGCCACGTCAGTATTGTCGTAGCGGACGATGCTGTATGGCGCAAATACAGGTTTACCGGTGCGCAAATCCCGCAGGTTGGCACACACCACGGTAGCTTCTAGTTGCTCCCTCAGGTGGAACAGCTGTTTCATGCCGAAGTCAAATTCGTGGTTGCCCGGTGCGACGATATCGTATCCCACCTGGTTCATGATGTCCACGATGTACTCTCCGTGCGAGACACTTCCTACCAGATTGCCCTGTACAAAGTCGCCACACGATACAGTGCTGACATAGGGAGTCGTTTTCTTCACCGAATCTCTGACCGCCAGCAACCGTGCATAGCCATCTACAGCGCAATGTACGTCGTTTTCATAAACGATGACGATGGGCTCGTCAGGCAGGACAGGCGCCACTGGTGTCTTTCTAGTCTTGTTGCAACCCGTGCAGCATGTCATCAGCCACAGTATGAAGCACATTGATAACCAATTTTTCATTGCCTGTTTCCTTCTTTCTGAGTTATATTCTCTTAACAATTTGGCAAAGATAGTGATTTATCCGTAAATAATGAGTACCTTCGCGCCAAAATTATGGAAATCACTAATACATAATAATATTCAGAGACATGAAAAAGTATGTTCTGGCCCTTGCTGCCATGGGACTGTTGGCAACGGGCTGTAATCAGAAAGGAGAAAAGAGTATGACATCAGGCATTGACTTGGCCAACATGGATACCACCGTGGCGCCAGGTACTGACTTTTACCGCTATGCTTGTGGCGGGTGGATGGAGGCGCATCCCTTGCGCGACGAGTATGCACGCTTCGGCAGTTTCGAAGCCCTTGACGAACTGAGTGTGGAGCAGGTGAAGAGTCTGCTGAACGAACTGGCTGCACAAACACATGCCGACGGCAGTGTGGGACAGAAGATTGGTACCCTCTACAACGTGGTGATGGACAGTGCCAAGCAGAATGCACAGGGTGTCGAGCCGCTGAAGGCCGACCTGGCCCGTGTGGCTGCCGTACAGACGCGTGAGGAGTTGCAGCAGTTGCTCTTCGACATGCACCTCAAGGGCATGGGCCGCATGTTCAGCTTTTACGTGGGAGCCGATGCCAAGGACAGCAAGAACAACCTGGTCAGCATCGGTCAGGGAGGTCTCTCCTTGGGACAGCGCGACTACTACCTGGATACTGACGAGAAGACCACCGACATCCGTGCCAAGTACCAGCAGCACCTCGTGCGCATGTTCCAGCTCTTCGGCAACAGCGAGGCCGATGCCCAGCGCAAGATGAACGACGTGATGGAGATAGAGACCCGTCTGGCCAAGGCATTCAAGAGCGCTACTGAGATGCGCGACCCCGAGGCAAACTACAAGAAGATGACCCTCGACGAGGTGAAGAGCCTCTGCCCTGACATCCTGTGGGACAAGTTCTTTGCCACCATGGGTATTGCCGACTTGAAGCAGCTCGACTTCGGACACCCCGACCAGTTGAAGGAGATTAACGACGTGCTGGCCACCGTACCTGTAGAGAAACTGAAGTCGCTCCTCGAGTGGAAGACCATCAACTCTGCCGCCAGCTACCTGAGCGACGACGTGCGCGATGCACAGTTCGACTTCTTCGGCAAGGTCATCTCCGGCCGTAAGGAGCAGCAACCCCGTTGGAAGCGTGCCATCGGTGTGGTGAACGGTTCGTTGGGCGAGGCCGTGGGCGAGATGTATGTGAAGAAGTACTTCCCCGCTGAGGCCAAGGAGCGCATGGTGAACCTGGTGAAGAACCTGCAGACAGCACTGGGCGAGCGCATCATGGCACAGGATTGGATGAGCGACAGCACCAAGGCCGCTGCGATTGACAAACTGAATGCTTTCTACGTGAAGGTGGGCTATCCCGACAAGTGGAAGGACTACTCATCATTGGAGATTACGGATGATTCTTACCTGGCCAACGTGCGCCGCATCAACGAGTGGGAGATGCGCGACATGGTAGCCCGCAATTACAACAAGCCCGTTGACCGCGACGAGTGGTTCATCACCCCACAGACCGTGAATGCCTACTACAACCCCACGACCAACGAAATCTGCTTCCCCGCAGCCATTCTGCAACCACCTTTCTTCGACATGGCAGCCGACGATGCCTTCAACTACGGCGGTATCGGAGTGGTGATTGGCCACGAGATGACTCACGGATTCGACGATATGGGCCGTCAGTTCGACAAGGAGGGCAACTTGCGCGACTGGTGGACAGACGATGATGCCGCCCGTTTCCAACAGCGTGCCCAGGTGATGGACGATTTCTTCAGCAACATCGAGGTGCTCCCCGGATTGATGGGTAACGGCAAACTCACCCTTGGCGAGAACTTGGCCGACCACGGCGGTCTGATGGTGGCTTTCCAGGCCTTCAAGAATGCCACGGCCGCTGCACCTTTGGCCGTAAAGGATGGCTTCACTCCCGAGCAGCGCTTCTTCCTGGCATACGCCAACCTCTGGGCCGGAAACATCCGCGAGGCTGAGATTCACCGCCGCACCAAGAGCGACCCCCATTCGTTGGGAGAATGGCGTGTGAACGGTGCTTTGCCCCACATCGACGCCTGGTACGAGGCTTTCGGAATCACCGAAAACGACAGCCTGTTTGTCCCCAAGGCCGAGCGTGTGACCATTTGGTAAAAACTAAGTATTGTCCGAAGTTCAAGGTTCAAGGTTCAAGGTTCAAGGTTCAAAGTTCAAGGTTCAAGGTTCAAGGTTCAATCCTCTGTCCCTTTGTACTTTGAACCTTGATTCTTTTTTTTTATACTCCCTCTCTTCATCCACATTCGCATAGTGGATGTTGGATATAAAGCATTTCGAATACGTCTTTCCTTACTATGCGCGTTGCAAATGCGGATGGACGGCGGGGTTAGGGAGAGGCCACTTTTTTTACAAAATCCGTCATTCATGGTGTCACACTGTCACAGTGTCACACTGTGGGCTTTAATTCTGCTGCAAAAATTGATAGTGGAGGAATGAGTTAGTTACCATGAATCAGTAGTCCGATTCTCTCTATCAAAGAACGGGAAGGCTCAATCATAGGACGCACTTCTTCTTCGTCGGTTTGATAGAAACAATTGTAATCACCCTTTTCGCGCATAGTTTGTAATTGTGAATACAGGCGGCCGTCATTTAGAGTGAATACTCCTGTCTTGATATAATGTTGTCCGAACAGTGCAACCACACCTCGATGTGTATTCACATTATGTCTATCATGAATAAGCAATGCTGATACAGCATGGAACAATGCATAATAAAGACGGTTTGCCACATTGTCCCAATATCCCAAAGAACACAGTCCGTCAATCTGTGCAAAGATAGATTGTGCCTTTTCGTATTCCAAATTTACCAATATTTTGCGTTCTTCTTCGCTCAAACTCATAGCAACACTATTTTATCACGTTCGACATTCTTGTAGAAAGGCAGGAACGATGAATTCTTCCATTCTTCTTTCGTATATATGACAGGAATGATGGCTTCTCCTATGGTCCATCCAAGATCAGTGAAAGGATACACCACATTGTCGTAGTCGCACTTTTCGATTTTCGGCTTGTCCAAAATGATGAGTATGTCCCAGTCTGAATCTTCACGAGCCTCACCACGAGCGTGCGAGCCGTACAGTAGCACTTGTCCATTTTGTGGAACCGCTTTGCGTGCCACCTCTTTAATCTGGCTGATTACAATATTCTGCGTTTTGTCCATATCGCATTATTCCTTTCATTAGTTGACACCGCAAAGATACACGCTTTCCGCGTCTTTTCCAAAGAAATGAATGAAATTTGTAGCAAGACGCGTGTTGGTATAGGGAAGCCACCCCTCTATAGGTCATCTTTTGCATTGCAGTGAGGATGGTGTATGGGCAATTCTGCGAATTCATCCACATGATAGATACATTAGTCTTTTCTCAAAGGGGGGGACTGTCCGTGTGTGATCTCCTCATAGATTTCATCGAGAGTCAAGTCTAGAAACTGGCCACTTTCCGCCATTCTCCGCAATTCATAGAAAGCCTCAATGTCTTCTTTGTCAGTCTTTACTCCTTTCGTTAGCCTTGATCTCAATCATTTTACATTCTTTTTACGTCATGATGATTTGTTCTTAACCAAATGTTGTGGCTTTATCCACAAAGGGCGCACCTCCCATTGGGAAGTACGTCCTTGAAACATTAAGAAGCAATCATTTGTGTGGTTGTTCTATACGATTAGTCTGTGACAGGGCGAACGAGAATACCTTCGCAGCGGATTCTGTTAGTTATAAACAAACTTTCTTTATAAAAATAAAATTCATACGCGTATTCACTTTCTTTGTCATACGGATATAATGTGGCAGACCAATAATAACCATCGAAAATGGGGGATGATGTATATGTATATCTACGAAATCCTCTAGCAGGCAGGAAAATACTATTGCCATTAGGACCTATAACTTTATAACCATCATGACCGTTTTGACTTGTCTGTTTCCACCTGCATTTTTTACGAAGTTCTTCCCATTCGTTCTTTGTCGGCATTCTCCATTTTCCACCCCAAATTATATGTGCCACATCATCTTCTAAATCAAGTGTCTCTTTATCATCTGTAGAATTATATTTGGTGATAGAATATGAATCACCATTACACCACTTATAGGTCTTCCAACTATAATCTGATTTTTCCTCAGTCTCGCCCCAAGCGTAATAGTTACCATATTCATCTGGTTCTACAGCTCCAACATTGCAACTTGCCCATTTCACAGAGAGACCAAGATCTACAGCAAATGTTTCTTGTTGAACATATTGGCGAGCATAATAGGGTATCTTTATTGAATGTTCCTTTGAGGTGGACTCCAATGTGAAATAAGCTGCCCGTTCTGTTGAAGTGCTTGGGTTTTCCGTAACAGAGTAAGTTATTTCAGCACTACCCGTTCCTCTAGTCTGAGAAAATGTCAGCCACGAAGGAAGTTCTGTTATTTGCCAAGATACGTCTTCGTCAGCATTTATCGTACAATGGAAACATCCGCCTGTTCCATCTATCGCCCAAATTGTAGATACCAGTTTTAAGGGTATGTCACGATACTCGACATCAATAGCATGATATTCCCCTTCCAAGTCTTCAAAATTGTCTTTACATCCTGTGGTGACAAAACAAATGGACACCATCAGGTATATACATATTCGATATATTATCTGTTTCATTTCTGCAATCATATTAGTTGATTAAAAATAGAAAGCCAAACCCGTTTTTATACTGAATCCACTTCCCCATCCTTTGATGTCCTTATTCGCTGTACTTAACTTTTCAAACAACGCTCCTTCCTTAAATGTACCTGTATATTCGGGAGTGATTGCTAATTGAAGACATGGTAAAATGGCGCAAGTCATACGCAACGAACCAATCCATTGTACTGCATACGTATCATCTGCATATTCAATAATATTCTGTTCGCCACGCTTGCCGTCACCAGACAAACGGAGCAATGTTCCTCCAACTTGGGGAGTTACCTGGATACGGTTTCCAACCTTTATCCCGTATCCGACTTTCAAATGCATCCGATTGGTTTTATAGGTAATACAGGATTTCTTTGTCCATGTCTGATCATACCAATAAATATTTTTCTTGTCACCTCCTATTGTGAATCCGAATTCTGCATTGAAATTGTTCAAATAACCTCCCAAGGCAACACCATAGCCCGCGAAATCCATGAATTGATAATTACCTTCAAGGTAGAAGTGGGTATGCTTCACATATTCACGGGGCGGGATTTTCTTCATCAGAATATCCAGATTCTTTTCCGACATGAATTCTACATCCACAACTCTCTCTTCGTCATACCATTTCTTCGAATCTTTTATGATTCTGACCGTATGTCTGCCGATCAAATCAAGGGTCATGGGTGTCGTTCCGCGATTGATGCCATCGACATATACCGATGCGCCACTTGGTTCTGTATAGACATTCAATTTACCCGTGATGGGAAAATTGAAAGCCTTCTGCCCACCCACTTTTACATCAATGTCATATTCCTTTTGGAAAGAACTACCATAGTTTACCATCACCTTATGTTTGCCGACGGGAACTTTTATGCTCATTATATTGGTTGATGAAAGTTCACCGTCAATACCGATTTCTGCCCCTGCTGATGTCTCCAGCTTGATTTTCACTGAGTCGGGAACAGTCTGTGCCCAAGAGGCACAAACTATCCCTAACAGTGAAACCATCAAGGCCAAATGTCTTTTTACATTCATTTGCTTGAAGTTTTAAGGATTACCATTATTCTACGTTGAAGTTCATGCGCCAGATGTTGTATGAGCGTGTCTCGTTGGCACGACTAGAAATGAAGTAGATGCTCCGCCCGTCAGCAGCCCAAACGGGACATGTATCTGTCTCGGGATGATAGGTCAACTGAGTCAACTGGGTTCCGTCAGTGCGTACAACATAGATGTCCAGATTTTGCTTCTGTGAAATGCTTGACATAGAGTTCCCTACACATACAATCCATTTGCCATCGGGCGAAAGGCGCGGATTGGTAAAACTCTTGTTATTGTCTGCTAAGACAAGGCTTTCCTGACCTTTTACAAAATCTACATACCAGATTTCGCTACGTCCTTCAGATGAATTTCTGACGCAATAGAAAGCATTATCATTCCCCTTTATCAAACAGGGATTGAATCCGCGTGCGCATGATGTCAGTGTGCCATCTTTACTACGTGACCAGATAGAGGGGCCACCGTTACCGCCACGCACGAAATAGATTTTCTCTCCGTCTGAACTTACAACTGGATTTTCGTCGTTTACACTGCCGTTTGTATGCTGATTCATCAAACTGCCAGCCTCGGCATTGACAGAGCAAATGTACGAATTCCACACTGTTCCATTTCTATTGTTGTCTGAAAAATAGATTTTTCCATCTACTCCCCATGAGAAACTTCCTACATTCCGGAATGTACGTTGTGTGGCAACACCTCCACTTCTGGTGCTGCGAACCATTACATTGTCTTGCTTGTTCATGCGGGTCACGTAAGCAATCTTGCTTCCATCTGGTGAAATGTCCAATGTATTCACGGTATTCCATGCCAATCTGTTCGATTTGGAAACTCCCAGTGAAGTCAGTGCGTAATCTGTGTAATAAGCGTCATAAGCACTCATGGAGGGAGCCATCACAGAATTGTTGCTTTCTTCGGTAATCTTTACCAGATTCAATGCAGCTTCTTCTGGAGCAAAAGTTTCCAAATACAAACTTTGTGTAGTGTAGCATGATGACAGAATAGCAGCTGATGCTGCGAATAGGTAACATAATGAAAAATACTTTTTCATAATCATATTAGTTTTTTCATAGCCTATAGAAATCCCCAAGATTCAGCTGATTAGTAATAGATATAAAAAAGACGTGGGATTCTCTACTCTCCGCTTATCCCACTTTTCAGGCCCTCGCATTGCCTCCGCTATAGGATAAGCAACGCAGTTAGCCCACGCCGTGAAATATTATACAACTTCAGCATGACCTCTAAAGCCATGCAAAAGGGTACAATACACCCAACGCGGACGTTTCCCGTTGCCGTATCTCTGATAGCGTTTTTTAACTTGCGAGGTTAGAAAAGTCAAAGATAACGTTCGTAAACGTCCTTTTACCACAATGTAGTTTTTTTTGACCCGCATGCCCTTTGTGGGCTAACTGATCGGGGGCAAAGGTAAGAAAGTTATTTGGAATGACAAAGAATTAATGGGAACTTTTTGCTGACGACTGTAGCATTTTTCCATTTGCAGTTCGTAAGCCCCTGATAGTTTGGCAAAATATATGATTGCTGGTTTGCTAACAGTGAGGGGGCTCTGACAAATTGTCAAACTGTATATTCTCATCATGAGAATCGCGTATTTCCGTCCTAAAGTGGTTTGGGATGAAAATACGTGGCTTTTGATTCAGAATTGCGGTCTATCTCATTGTAAATCATTCCGATATGGGAGATAGAACCGGGAAATAGCCGTAATTCTACACGCTAATATTAGTCTTAAAACGATTAATCTGCAGAGAATGAAGATTCAAAAAGCTGTGTTTTCCCGTCCGACAGCTGTCGGACTGAAGACGAACAGCTGTCGGACTGCGGACGGACAGCTGTTCGTTGGTGAGTCGGACAGCTGTCCGCTGACGGACAAACAACTGTTTGTCTTCGGGCGAAGGGGCGTTTTGCCAGTTTTTCTTGCCGATTTGCTATTCTAGAAGGTTCGATTTGCACGAAAATGAAGGGCTGAAAAGTTAGGGAAAAACAGCCATTTTTGTATAAATATGCAAAAAGAAATCCCAAAACTGTATGTTTATACGTAATTTGCAGAGTCTTCCCCTGATTGTAAATTGACATATTGTAAGCGAAATAGAGTCTTTTTGTTTGTAGCGATGGTAAACGGGTTGAAATTTCTGACACCCTGTTCCTCGGCGTTTGCAAATGCGCTACTCATGAGGGTGTGCATTCTATGTTTTATTTGCATAGAAACATAAAATGCACACCCTCTTGGAATGAAGGGGTAAGTAGGCAATCCTCCCTTATCCCATAAACCCCTGCTTCTTCAGCACCTCCATCAGTGAGGCTGACATGGCCACGTTGGCATCGCGCGTGTAGCGGATGTTGGTGAAGATCTGCGCCAAAGTCTCCGTCCTGTTTATTTCCACAAAATGCTGGTTTTCTGGCAGAGCCTAATGGGGGGAGTAGTAGCGGTCGATGTCTGCGGGAGTGTAGTCGTGGTAGCTCTCCTCATGTACAAAACTCTCAAGAGGCAGACGGTCAGTCTGTGGCGGACATTCATCGGGCCATCCCACTGTGATGGTGGCAACGGGTACTACCAGGCGCGGCAGGTTCAGGATGTCGATAATCTGTCCGGCATTGTAGATGGTGGTACCCAGGTAGCAGATGCCCAGTCCCTTCTCCTCGGCCAGGTTGCAGAAGTTCTGGCACAGGAGCAACGCGTCGCTGGCGGCGTTCATGAAGGAGAGGAAGTTGTCGTATCCCGGGTCGGCCTTACGGTTGAGACACCACTGGGTTGTACGGTTGAAGTCGGCACAGAAAGTCAGCACCACGGGAGCCCCCTTCACCATGGGTTGGTTGAAGTGTGCGGGCGCGAGCCGTTCCTTCATGCCCTCGTCGCGTGTCACCACCACACTGTACAGTTGCAGATTTCCCATCGTCTGTGCCCGCGCTGCAGTCTCCAACAATTGGTTCAGCAACTCGGCCTGTACTTCTTCACTCTTGTATTTGCGGATGCTCCGCCGGTTCTTGATTGTTTCCATATCTGTTTTTTTATCTTTGATTGGTCTGTTATATATAATAAGGTATGCCCGTATTTGTTTGCAAAGATAGCACTTTTGTGGATTAAAGCTGCGATATTCCTTCAGATTTTTATCTTATCGTTGAATTTTTGTCGTAAATGCAGCCTCCGCCAGTAGTGCAGAAAAGTCAATCGGGATGGGCGCTTCAGCTGGTTTTATCTGATGCAGAAATGTATCGGGTTATTGTTGTGGTTTTCTGTTTTGGAAAACTTTTCTTGTTGGTTGTTTGCGTAAGTGGTTGAAAATCAAGTGTTGTTTGTTTTGTTTTGGAAAACTTTTCAAATTGTTGATAACTTCTTGCTGAAAAGTTTGGATAACTCAGAAGTTCTCTGTAGCTTTGCAGCCAATTCAAATATATTAAATCTAATGGAACAAAAAACTTATACGTATGATGAAGCGTTCGAAGCATCCCTCGAATACTTCAAAGGGGACGAGCTGGCTGCCCGTGTGTGGGTGAACAAGTATGCCGTGAAGGACTCGTTCGGAAAAATCTACGAGCGCTCGCCCGAGGATATGCATTGGCGTATAGCCAACGAGGTGGCACGCATCGAACAGAAGTATGCCAATCCGCTTTCGGCCAAGGAGCTCTTTGACCTGATGGACCATTTCCGTTACATCGTGCCTCAGGGCAGTCCCATGACAGGTATCGGCAATGATTTCCAGATTGCTTCGCTCTCCAACTGCTTCGTTATCGGTATGGACGGACAGGCCGACTCCTACGGTGCCATTATCCGCATCGACGAGGAGCAGGTGCAGCTGATGAAGCGTCGCGGTGGAGTAGGACATGACCTCTCGCACATCCGCCCCAAGGGTTCGCCGGTGAAGAACTCGGCCTTGACCTCTACGGGACTGGTTCCTTTCATGGAGCGCTACTCTAATAGTACGCGTGAGGTGGCTCAGGACGGACGACGCGGTGCCCTGATGTTGAGCGTGAGCATCAAGCATCCCGATTCAGAATCGTTCATCGATGCCAAGATGACCGAAGGAAAGGTGACGGGAGCCAATGTGTCCGTGAAACTGGACGATGACTTTATGCGTGCCGCCATCGAAGGTGTGCCCTATACGCAGCAATACCCCATCACGGGCGACAACCCGATGGTGACGAAACAGATTGATGCTTCGGCCTTGTGGAAGAAGATTGTACACAATGCCTGGAAGAGCGCCGAACCGGGTGTACTCTTCTGGGATACCATCATCCGCGAAAGTGTGCCCGACTGCTATGCCGACTTGGGCTATCGCACGGTGAGCACCAATCCTTGTGGCGAGATTCCTCTCTGTCCCTACGACTCATGCCGTCTGTTGGCCATCAACCTCTATTCCTACGTGGTGAACCCCTTCACCAAGGATGCCTACTTCGATTTCGACCTCTTCCGCAAGCATGTGGGCCTGGCCCAGCGCATCATGGACGACATCATCGACCTGGAGTTGGAGAAGATTGAGCGCATCATGGAGAAAATCCAGAGCGACCCCGAAAGCAATGAGGTGAAGGGCAGTGAAATGATGCTGTGGGAGAAGATTTACAAGAAGAGCGGTCAGGGCCGACGTACCGGTGTGGGTATCACAGCCGAGGGCGATATGATTGCCGCTATGGGACTCCGCTACGGCACACAGGAGGCTACCGACTTCAGCGTAGAGGTACACAAGACTATTGCCATCGAGGCTTACCGTTCATCGGTGAACATGGCCAAGGAGCGCGGAGCATTTGCCGTGTATGACAGCGAGCGCGAAAAGGACAATCCCTTCGTGAACCGTATCAAGGAGGCCGACCCTGCGCTGTATGAAGAGATGAAGCAGTATGGCCGCCGCAACATTGCCTGTCTGACCATTGCTCCTACGGGAACGACCAGCTTGATGACCCAGACAACCAGCGGTATCGAACCGGTCTTCATGCCCGTTTACAAACGTCGCCGCAAGGTGAACCCCAACGACCCCGAAGTGCATGTGGACTTCATGGACGAGACGGGTGATGCTTTTGAAGAATATATTGTCTATCACCACAAGTTCCTGGAGTGGATGCGCGTGAACGGATACGACACTGAGAAACGCTACACACAGGAAGAGATTGACGAACTGGTGGCCCAGTCGCCCTACAATAAGGCTACAAGCAACGATGTGGATTGGCTGATGAAGGTGCAGATGCAGGGTGCTATCCAGAAGTGGGTCGATCACTCTATCAGTGTGACCATCAACCTGCCTGCTGACGTGGACGAGGAGTTGGTGAACCGCCTTTACGTAGAGGCATGGAAGAGCGGCTGCAAGGGCTGTACCGTATATCGCGATGGAAGCCGTGCCGGAGTGCTCCTCTCAACCAAGAGTGACAAGAAGGACGAACCGCTCCCCTGCAAACCGCCTACAGTGACCGAGGTGCGTCCCGCTGTGCTCGAATGCGACATTGTCCGATTCCAGAACAACAAGGAGAAATGGGTGGCTTTCGTGGGTCTGCTCGATGGTTATCCCTACGAAATCTTCACCGGTTTGCAGGACGATGAAGAGGGTATCATCCTGCCCAAGAGCGTAACTCGTGGCCGCATCATCAAGACCACTGATGAGGAAGGACGCAAGCGCTACGACTTCCAGTTCGAGAACAAGCGCGGATACAAGACTACCGTGGAGGGCCTTTCTGAGAAGTTCAACAAAGAGTATTGGAACTATGCCAAGCTGATTTCCGGCGTATTGCGCTACCGTATGCCTATCGAACAGGTTATCAAGTTGGTAGGTTCGCTCCAACTCGACAGTGAGAGCATCAACACGTGGAAGACCGGTGTGGA
>JAFXDL010000170.1 GCA_017516265.1 Bacteroidaceae bacterium | reverse complement strand
CCGGTAAAATGACTATCTTTGCCCATGGTTATATTTATGTTTGTCCAAAACAAAGATAATCAAAAGGGTTGATACCTCGTGAGAAGTGTCAGCCCTAATTCTTTATTGACGACAATTTTTTACCGGACAGCAATATTTTTTTTTATAAAAACCTTTCATTTTCAGAAAAAAAAGACATACCTTTGCCTGACTTATTTTTTTGAGTACCAAGACGGGCTCAGAACAAGCGGATAAATGACTAACTTTCAATTCATGCGCAGATATGAAAAAATTACTGTTTTCGATTTTAATGTTTAGCCTTGGGTATGCTATTCATGGACAGGAAATAAATGATTGGGAAAACCCTCAAGTTATAGGAATAAACAAGGAATCATATCATGCCAATCTCACATTGCCATCCAAACGGCATTCATGCGGTGAATGTGAGTCATTGGATGGAATCTGGAAATTCCGTTGGTATCCGCGTCCTGAACAAAGAAAAGTCGATTTTTATGAGCCGAGCCTTGATGTTTCCGATTGGGATGACATTGTGGTGCCCGGAGAGTGGCAGATGCAGGGCTATGGCATACCTATTTACACCAACTGGACAATGCCGTTCAAGAAGGACCAGCCTCGTGTAATGTCTGAACCACCTGCCAACTATTATTCTTATGTAAACAGAAACCCCGTTGGCCAATATGTGACCTCGTTCAAGGTTCAGGGGCCTATGAAAGACAATACATATTATCTGCATTTTGGAGGCGTTGAATCAGCCATGTATGTCTGGGTGAACGGTCAGAAGGTGGGGTATAGCGAAAACTCGATGTCTCCGGCAGAGTTCAATATAACTCCATATATTCAGGAAGGTGACAACAAGCTGGCAGTAGAAGTCTATTCGTATTCCGACGGAAGTTATCTTGAAGACCAGGACATGTGGCGTCTGTCCGGCATTTTCCGCTCCGTTGACTTGTGGACAAGGCCCAATGTCCACATCACTGATTATGTGATTACCGCTATCCCCAATGAAGATTATTCTAAAGCGACGGCTAAAATCAACTTCCAAGTGGCAAATCTGTCGAAGAAAAGCAGGAAGAATATCGGATTGGAGGTCGCCATCAACGGAAAGGACAACAAGGGTAAGGATGTGTCCTACTCTGTTGTGAAAAACATAAAGAAGATAGCCTCAGGGGAGAATGCGTGTGTGGAAGTGGAATTCAATCTTGACAATCCGTCTCTTTGGTCTTCTGAAAAACCTAATCTGTACAATGTGGACATCACATTGAGCAGTAACGGAAAGGCTTCTGAACACTTCAACAATCACCTTGGTGTCAGAAAAGTAGAGATTAAGGGTGAGGTGATTTATTACAATGGGAAGCCCATAAAGATTAAGGGAGTGAACAGGCATGAGTTCCATCCCCGCACAGGCCGCACCATGGACAGGGCAACCATGGAGCTTGACCTGAAGATGATCAAGCAGGCAAATGTCAATTTGATAAGGACCTCCCATTATCCCGATGACCCTTTGTTTTATGAACTTTGCGACATATATGGCCTGTATGTGATGGACGAGGCGAATCAAGAAAGCCATGCATACGGCTTGAAGAACCGTGAACTCGGAGATAATCCGGATTGGACAAAGGCCCATCTGGACAGAGCGGAGTCGCTGGTTGCCAGAGACAAGAACTGGCCATGCATATTAATCTGGTCACTTGGCAATGAAGGCGGACAAGGAATAAACTCGGTTGCAATGGCAGAAAAAGTCCGTGGCATGGATTCGACGAGATTGGTGTTCAGCGATACAGACCGTGAAATATCCGATTTCTATGACGATGGATACATCCATCCGGATAGAGTCGCTGCATTGTCGAAACAGATTACAGACAAGCCTTTCTTCATGAGAGAGTATGCCTATGCCGGTGGCAATTCATTGGGAAACTACAAGGATTATGCAGACGTCATAAATGCCGATCCCAGCAATTTTGGAGCCGTCATCTGGGAATGGTGCGACCATGGGATAGCCAAGAAACGGGGCAGCAACACCCAAAAGTATGGGAATGAACCGTTCTCTCTGACACTCGGAAATGATGAATACTTTGCCTACGGAGGAGACTATGGTGACAATCCCCATTCATCAACAACTTGTCTCAACGGTATCGTGCGTGCCGACAGAGTGCCGCACCCCCAGTATTTCGAGGTCCAGAAAGTCAATCAGTACCTGAACTTTGAATTGGTTTCGTCAAGCAACATCCAAGTCATCAACAGTTATTGTTTCACTTCTGCTGACGAATTCGATTACTTCTATGAGTTTGTGGATGACGGAAAGGTCGTATATTCCAGCGAACAGCCGATTAACACGAATGAGATTCTTGAAATACCAGCCTATGATGACACACAAGGAGAAGTTTTCCTCAATGTATATGCTCGTCTTCGTCGTTCCACGATATGGGCCGACGCAGGTTTTACAGTTGCGAAGGAACAATTTCTGCTGGTAGAAAAACCTGCTGTGAAATTTGAAGCAGGTGCATTCGTCCCGTCAATCAAGGAGTCTGAAAATTGCTATCTGGTCACTACGGGTAAAGAGACCGTAAGTATTGAAAAGGCAACAGGCCATTTGGTGTCGTGGAAACATGAAAATGCAGAACTGCTGAAAGAGCCTCTCAAGCCATATTTCTGGAAACCGGCAACAGAGAACCAAAAGCACAACAACTACAACCGCAGGCTTGGCCAGTGGAGAAATGCCGGCGAAGCAATGAGCCTGATTTCCTCGAAAGTCAGTGAACAGAATGGAAACATCGTGTTGTCTTTCGAAAAAGAGATGGAAATTGGGGCAACATACAGCTTGACATACAAGATAAATTCAGAAGGGAAAATGCTCGTATTTGCCAACTATGCCCCCATTAAAGAAGGATTGCCACTGATGCCAAAGTTTGGCATGAAGATGCTGGTCAATCCTGAAATGGACAAGGTGACATGGTATGGAAGAGGTGTTTACGAGAACTATCCTGACAGAAAATCTTCGGAGTTTATAGGAGAGTATTCATTGCCTCTCGACGACTTTGTTGTCAACTATCCGGCGCCACAAGAGAATGGCAATCGTTGCGATGTCAGATGGATGACTTTCTCTGATGGAAAACTCAATTTGCGTGTAGAAGGTCTTCAGCCTCTCTGTTTCAGGGCATGGCCTTGGATGGAGGGTGACATTGAAAAGGCCGGACATCCCTTTGAACTTCCTGACCGCGATTTCATCAATGTGAACATAGATCTCAATATTCATGGCGTCGGATGCAATGACGGATGGGGTGCACAAACCTTGGAAAAATATACCATAGATGCCAACAAACCATACAGTTATGGTTTCATCCTTTCATGTACAGAGGAGGTGAAGTGATGGCATTCTTGCACACTTCCGATACAAGAGAGCGATTGTGTTTTTTAGACATAAGTACATAAATACATAAGTTTCTTTTGAGTTTTTTTCTTCTTGTTACTGCCTGTTCTTTATAAAAGTTTACAGATGTGGTTTTGCATGCTTCTGAAAATGAGAGTCGTTTGCGGCTTTTATCAAACGATAAAGGTTGAAATATTATCGAAGTGTTTTCCGATTGTTTCCCCTTTTTCACTCTTCATTCTTCGTTCTTCGTTCTTCATTCTTCACTTACCCTCGCCTTTCCGCTTTCCCGCCGTCCGTCAGGATAAGTCACGATGTAGAGATAGATGGCAGGTGCTTCGCACACCTTCACCGTAGCCTTTCCATCCACAAATCGGGCTTCGCCTACCTTGATGGCATCCATGGTATAGACTTCCAGCTTCACGGCATTGGGGGCGGTGCAAGATATCTTGGAGTTATGTGCTTGAATATAAATCGGACTACCGAAGGTCATCCCTTTGATTTTTGACGGATTCAAAGAGCAATCATCTTCTTTGAATTTTCCGTATGCACTGGTATTCCATGGCATTCGATAAATAACACTGCTGTCAGCAGAGAGTTGAAGATATATCTTGCCAATGACGAATTGCCAAAGACGTTTCACAGATCCTTCCTGTCGTCAGGATGACAGAGGCCGTCAGTTCCGCATGGTCTTGAACCTTGAACTCTTAGTCTCAACCTATCATCATTTGTGTGTAACCGGAGCTGTAAAAAGAGAATAAGAAAGCGTCCCCCCTCCAATCAGTGCTTCGTTAGGTTTTCAATCAGTACTTCGTTAGGTTTTCAATCAGTGCTTCATTAGGTGCTCAATCAGTGCTTCGTTAGGTGCTCAATCAGTGCTTCATTAGGTGCTCAATCAGTGCTTCATTAGACCTTAATGAAGCACTGATTGAAACCACCCCCCATTCACAACACGACAAAGGTTGCAAACGCGGGTGGACGGAAGGGGGCTGTTGAACCTTAAACCCTGCATTTCCCTATTTGAAGAACTCCGAGGGTTTCCATGCCTCCATCCATTCGATGAAGGGGGTGCCGTCGGCACGGTATTGGATGGGCAGCCAGATGTAACGCCCGTCGATGTGGCGTTGTGGCCGCCACATGTCGGCCATGAAGATGAAGGCATCCTGTTTTCCTTGCACGGGCAGGATGTACGTGCTTTGTCCGCCGAAGGTGAGGTTGGCCTTGGGACCTACGCAGGGATTGGGATGTTTGGTCCAGGGGCCATAGATGTTGTCGGCCGAGAACATGCGTGCTTCGTTGGGGTCCCATCCTGTGCAGCCCGAGGTTATCATCCAGTATTTGCCGTTTCGCTTGAAGATGGCTGGTGCCTCGTTGTGTCCGGCCGGTGCCAGACGGACGTATTTGCCCGTGTGGCTCAGGTAGTCGTCGGTGAGTTCGGCAATGTGCAGGGTCAGGTTGTCTTCTGAAGAGTAGATGTGGTATGCCTTGCCGTCGTCGTCCACATAGAGCGTCATGTCGCGTGACATCTGTCCGCCCTCCAGGTCGCGCTTCACGAAGAGGCCCTTGTCGATGGCCTTGTACCAGGCAGGTGTCCACCACTCCTTATAGTCGGCCATGTCCAGTGCCTGCATGGCTGTCTTTTCTTCTTCTGTCATGTTGGATGGCAGGATGCCCGGATTCACCCGACCGCTACGGATGAACCGGAAGGGACCCGTAGGGCTGTCGCTCACGGCCACTGCTGCGCGGGCGGCTTCGTAGCCACGGTTTTTCAGTTCCAGATGGAACCACATGACAAACTTTCCGGTCTGCTTGTTGTAGATGACCTTCGGACGTTCGATGACGCATCCGGCAGTGATGTCGCTCTCGGGGTCGTCGCTCACCCGCAGCACGGGACCCTCGTTCTGCCAGTCGGTCAGGTTCTTCGACGAGTAGCACATCACTCCCACCAATGCTTTGCTGGTATTTTCGCTCTTGTGTTCGCCGTACCAATAGTAGGTTCCGTTGTGATAGAGCACACCGCCACCATGGGCATTGATGTGCTCTCCGTTGTTGTCCGGCCACAGTTTGCCGGGGGCGATGGTCCCCTTCTCACGGGGCAGTGTCACTTCCACTTCTGCAGTGGCTCCTTCCAGCAGGGGTGATGAGCAGTGTATGCGTATGGTTCCTTCCTCGCCAGTGCTCTGTACGTAGGCCAGCAGACGGCCTTGATAGACACGCTGACGCTGGTCGCGGTGGTTGGTCATGTCGGTGTTGTCCGAGTTCTCCAGTCCCAACAGGCGTCCGGGGCCTTGCACCATGCAGGTAATCATATTGTCGGCTTGTTTGACCAGGATACCGTTTTCGTCGACCACTTCGATGAGGAAGTGGAGAACCCGATTAGGAGTGGAGGAGTGGAGGAGTGACGCTTCGCTTAGGAGTGCAGACGAATGTTTTGCCGCACTATTGTCTTTACTCCTGTCTCCTGCACTCTTGCACTCCTCTAAAAGATGGGGTTCGTCAATCGTCACTTTCAGCGCATAAGGGCGTCCTGATGTCTGTATGGTGTAGGTTGATTCCACATTGCCATCCTGGTTGCATCCTTCGGCAGTCAGTTTGCCCGCTTTGTAGGGGATGTCCCAGTGAATCATGCCTGTGGCATCGTCCATCGGCTTCATTTCGCCTACCACCTCACCGTTGAGCAAGAGGCGTGCCTGAGGCGAGTTGGTGTAGCATACCACGCGGATGGTCTGTCCGTTGCGGTAGTTCCAGAGGTCGGGAGCATCGATGGAGAGGTTTGCACCGCGTCGGTTGTTGCCTTGCCGGCGCATGGGGTAGGTTCCTATGTAGGTCAATGGCTTTTCGCTCCACAGTGAGGCACGGAACCATCCGCGCGGTTTCTTGAAGCTGCCGAAGTCGAGCAATCCTGTGTGGAGTCCGCGCGAAGGCCAGCGGCCCGATTCGCCCAAGTAGTCAGTGCCCGTCCAGATGAACTGGCCGAAGATGTGTTCGCGGTCGCGCACCGCTTTCCAGGCTTCGTAGGACGAGTGTGTCTCGCTGCCATAGATGATGCGGTCGGGGTAGGTCTTGTGGTCCTCGTCGTAGCGGTTCTCGGTGTAGTTGTATCCCACCACATCTACCGCTTCGGGGTAAGCCGTCTGGTTCGACATCACCACACCGGCCAGTGCACCTGTCACGGGGCGGCTGGTGTCCACCTCCTTCACACGGGCTGTCAGCCGTTTGGCTATCTCACCGATGCGCATGGCGTCGGGGGCATCGGGCTTGTAACCGCCGAACATGGGCTGGTTGATGGTGGTTCCGTCCAGCACGGGGTGCGAGTAGGGGTCGTTGGGATAGTCCACCTCATTGCCGATGCTCCACAGGATGATGCAGGGATGATTGCGGTCGCGGCGTACCATGTCGGTGACGTCTTGCTCTATCCACTCTTCGAAGAAGTCAAAGGTGCCGTCGAAACTGGGGGTGCCCACGTTCCATCCCTGCACCCACTTGCGTTTGGGAAATTCCCATTCGTCGCTTGCTTCGTCCATTACCATCAGACCCAGTTCGTCGCACAGGTCATACACATCGGGTGCTTGCGGATTGTGGCTCATGCGGATGGCGTTGGCCCCCATCTCCTTCAGGTTGCGCAGGCGGCGTTCCCATACATCGCGGGGGACAACACTGCCCAATACTCCGGCATCGTGATGCAGGCAGACACCCTTCACCTTCATCCATTCGCCATTCAAGGCAAATCCCTTGTTGGCATCGAACTGCAGTGTGCGCAGTCCCACACGGCATGTCGAGCTGTCCACTGTTTTTCCATCAACTAAAACCTCTGTTTTCAATGTATATAAATAAGGTGTCTTCAATGTCCACCGCTTGGGTTTGCTGATATTTAAATTAAGAGTGTGCTTGGCGTTTTGAGTGAGTGAATTGACAAGAATAGTACGACTGGAGGCTTTGGCCACCTGCTTGCCTTCGGCATCGTATATGGTGGCGCGTACTGACATTGTCTTATTAGCAGGGCTATCTATGTCCCTCCCTTGGGAAGGGGTAGGGGAAAGTCCGTCGTTCACCACTTCCATATCTACTTGGACGGTAGCTTTGGATTTGGTTATCTTGGTTGCCTGCCAACCCACACCCCACTGGGCAAAGTGGATGTCGCCGGCCTTCACCATCCACACATCGCGGTAGATGCCCGAGCCGGTGTACCAACGGCTGTCGGCATAGCGGCTGTGGTCCACACGCACGGCCAGCACGTTCTTCCCCTGCTTCAGGTGCGGAGTCATGTCGTACATGAAGGAGATGTAGCCGTTGGGGCGCTTGCCCAACAATTGTCCGTTCAGATAAACTTCGCTGCGGTTATATACGCCTTCGAAGTAGATATAGTGGCGCTTATTGGTCTCTGTCACCTCAAAGGTCTTGCGGTACCATCCGATACCACCGGGCAGGTAGCCCGTACAGCTGGCCAGTGTAGGCGACATCTGTCCCTCGATGCTCCAGTCGTGCGGAAGGTCCAGCTTGCGCCATTTGCTGTCATCAAAAGTAGGGTTGGTGGCTTCTGTGGCATCTTCCAGCGTGAACCGCCAGTCGTTGTTGAACTTTTCGGCCTGACCGAAGGATACCTGTGCTTTCACAGGCTGGTCGCCGCCCCACATGAGTGCCATGCAGAGGAGGCATAGATTCAAGATTCTTTTCATTGTTTTATAGTTTTGTTGGTTATGTTTCCTTATAATATGGGACGTAAGTGCCCGATATGACGTTGCAAAGGTACGTAATAAAGTCAAGAAAAACGAATAAATAAGGTTTTTTCTTAAGGATGCCATTTCTTTTATCGGAAGAATGTGTTCTTTTGAGTGGTGTAAGAACCAGCGGAATCTATCAGCTGATCGATTTTCTTCGGACACCTGATAGATTTTCTTCCGTCAGTTGAAAGAATTTCCTCGGACACGTGATCGGTTTTCCCCGAATAGCTGATGTTTTTTGGGTGAATAATGCATGTCCTGTTATGCAATTCTGCTTGAAAAGTACATGTTGTATTGTGCGATTTTTGTGAACGCAGTGAAGAATCTGCAAACGTCCGCATTATAGTGTTCTGCTTGCGTAAACAGATTCTTCACTGTGCTCCGACGAGTTGTTGAGGAGTGCGTCCGAAAAATGACAGAGACGGCATCATTTACTACTGGGTTTGCGGACTGGCCTGTAACTCATAGTCCGTCACTAGCAGAGCTGAAGCACTACCCCAACACATACTCCACCTCCTTGAAACCGAAGGTGCGCATCTGGCTCTGGGTGTCTTCGAGTACCAGGTGCCCGTCGGGTTCGATGCGGCGGATGCGGGCCTCGAACTCTTTGCCACCAGGCACGCGGAACTTGTGGAATCCCACCCGACGGAACAGTGCCTTGTGGTAATGGTCAACCAGGTCGTGCGTGTCGCCCCGCTTTATCTGTCCGTAGTAGAAGGAGAAGCGTTGCATGATTTTCCGCAGGATGGTGAGCGATTCGGTGGCATGGCCCGTAATCTGCCATACGCTCACGGGGTTGGGAGCGTCGCTGGTGAAATGCTCTTGATTCAGGTTCACTCCCACACCGATGATGCAACGGTCGATGTGTTTTCCCGTTAGGTCATTCTCGATGAGGATGCCTCCCAGTTTCTTCTTGTTCCAATAGATGTCGTTGGGCCACTTGATGCGTGGATGAGGCGAGCGCACATAGTCGTAGAGAACCTCTTTGATGCTCAGTGCGATGGCTTGCGAGAGGATGAACTGTTGGCGGGCTTCCAGGAAGGTGGGGTGGAGAAGGATGCTGAACGTCAGGTTTTTCCCCGGTTCGCTCTCCCACGAGTTGCCCCGTTGTCCTCGTCCGGCCGTCTGTTTCTTGGCGACAGCCACCACTATTTCGTTTTTCACTTCGTCAGCCGGCAAGCTGCGCAGATAGTTGTTCGTGGAGTCCACCTCCTTGAGGGTGATGATTTGCACGTTGTCCAAGTTGGCACCACCGTATCCGTGGCCGTGCAGGGGATGATTCTTTTTCATATGTTGCAGGGTTTAAAGTTTAAACTTTGAACCTTGAACCTCCTTCACCTCCACAATGGTGGGAAGAAAGCGTCCGGTATGTGCTCAATCTCGTAAGGTGGTTCGGTGCCCACCACGGTGATGATGTCGAAGCGGATGGGTAGGTCCACTCTGTATTTGCGTATATACGCATCAGCTGAAGAGAGGATGTGGCGTATCTTGCGTTCATCAATGGCATCTTCCGGTCGGCCGTAGTCGGTATTGCGGCGGGTCTTCACCTCAATGACGGCCAATTCCTCACCGTCGCGTGCCACGATGTCCAGTTCCTTCTTTCCGCTCCGCCAGTTGCGGTGCATGATGTAGAAGCCCTTTGCTTGCAGGAAACGGACAGCTTCGTCTTCGCCTCTTTTCCCAAGGTCGTAATGCTCGCTCATAGTGGCTATTTTATAGTACAAACGCAAAAATAAGAACTTTTTTCTTGTTATTCAACTTTATTCGCATTATTTTTGCAGTTGATATGAGAAAGAGTGGAAAAAAACGTGTTTTGGTCTCCCCGACAGAGCCTAAGCGACACCAGCGCATGGTATGCCTGGTGAGCGAAGAGGAAGCTCAGATTGTGGACAATTATCTGAAGAAATACAAGATAACCAACAAGGGGCGCTGGATGCGTGAAATCCTGCTTTCCTTCATTCATCGCAACATGGTGGAGGAGGATTATCCGACACTCTTCAATGAACATGAAATGAGAAGGTGAGTTGGAAGGTTCAAAGTTCAAGGTTCAATAATATGTGGCTTGAACCTTAAACTTTGAACCTTGAACTTTAAACTTTAACGAACATGACTGATTCCCAATACATGCAAATGGCCTTGCGCGAAGCCCAATGCGCTTTTGACGAAGGCGAAGTGCCCGTAGGGGCTGTAGTGGTGTGCAAAGACCGTATCATAGCCCGTGCACACAACCTGACAGAGACCTTGAACGACGTGACGGCTCATGCCGAGATGCAAGCCATCACTGCTGCGGCCAATGCCTTGGGGGGCAAATATCTGACAGATTGTACACTCTACGTCACCGTGGAGCCTTGTGTGATGTGTGCCGGTGCCATCGCCTGGGCACAAGTGAGCCGTGTAGTCTTTGGTGCGACCGACGAGAAACGGGGGTATCGCCGCTATGCCCCCGATGCTCTGCATCCCAAAACAGTGGTGGAGCAGGGGCTGATGGCCGACGAAGCTTCGGCGCTCATGAAAGAGTTCTTCAAACAGCGGCGGTAAAAATAAGCGCGGATTTTCGCTTGAGCAAAACGAAAATCCGCGCCTAAATTTATCTGTCTATAACAGAAGGAGCGACTTTTAGTCGCGGCGTCCCATGTAGATCATGACGTAATAGATGAGAGTGGCCAGCGAACTGATGGCGGCTATCACGTAAGTGTAGGCGGCCGACTTGAGGGCATCGCGTGCCTGTGTCTGGTTGCGCGAGTTGGTGATGCCTGCATGGTTGAGCCATGCGAGGGCGCGGCGGCTGGCATCAATCTCTACGGGTAGGGTGATGAAGCTGAACAGGGTGGTGCAGGCAAAGAGGATGATGCCGAAGAGCAACACCTGCGGGAAACTCTGGATGAGCATGACGCCTGCAAGCAATACCCATGTTACCCATTTGGACGAGGCTGACACCACGGGCACAAGGGCCGAACGCATCTTCAGCGGGCCATAGGCTACGGCGTGTTGCACGGCGTGTCCGCACTCGTGGGCGGCTACGGCGGCGGCCGCTACACTATCGCTCAGATAGACACCTTCGCTGAGGTTTACAGTCTTGTTCGTGGGGTTGTAGTGATCGGTCAGCTGGCCTGGGGTGCTGATGACACGCACATCGTAGATGCCATTGTCGCGCAGCATCTTTTCGGCCACTTCGCGTCCGGTCATACCGTTGCCCAATGGGATGCGTGAGTATTTCTTGAACTTGTTGTTCAGATTAGCTTGTACAAGATAGCTGGCAAGGGCTATCGCAATGAAAATAATCCAAATGGTAGGCATAGTTTCTTTTGTTTAATTTGGTTATTGACTCTGTTTACTTGCTTGCTATGAAACAAACAACGTGCCAAAAGTAGTGAAAAGCGGCGAATGAACCTCTTCATCCGCCGCTTTTTTGTCATATTATAACATTCGTTATTATTCGTAAGTAGGACATCTGACAGAAAGGCAGATGTGAACTTTAAACCTTGAATTTAAAAATGAAATTATTCTTCTGTATAGCGTACAATTGTCTGTGCACGGTCGGGGCCGATGGAGATAATCTTGATCGGAGTCTCCAGTTCTTCCTCGAGGAACGAAACGTAGGCGTTGAACTCTTCGGGGAATTCTGCTTCGTCGGTCATGCGAGTCATGTCGGTCTTCCATCCGGGCAACTCTACGTAGATGGGCTCTACTCCTTCGGTGATGTCGTAGGGGAAGTAGTCGATTTCTTCGCCGTTCACCTTGTAAGCCACGCAAGCCTTGATGGTCTCGAACTGGTCGAGCACGTCGCTCTTCATCATGATCAGTTGGGTGACACCGTTCACCATGATGGCGTATTTCAAGGCTACGAGGTCAATCCATCCGCAACGGCGTTCGCGTCCGGTTACGGCTCCGTACTCATGTCCGAGGTCGCGGATAAGTTTGCCCGTCTCGTCGAACAGTTCGGTGGGGAAGGGACCGCTACCCACACGGGTGCAGTATGCTTTCATGATACCGAACACGTTGCCAATCTTGTTGGGGCCGATACCGAGGCCGGTGCAGGCACCAGCGCAGATGGTGTTGGAAGAGGTCACGAAGGGGTATGAACCGAAATCGACATCGAGCAATGTGCCTTGTGCACCTTCGCACAGTACGCTCTTGCCTTCCTTCAACAGGTTGTTGATTTCGTGCTCGCTATCCACCAGATGGAATTCGCGCAAGTAGGCTATGCCTGCGAGGAAGGCTGCTTCCATTTCGGTGATGTCGTAGGTGTAGTTGAGGCTCTTCAGAATCTCTTCGTGGCGGGCTTTGGCTTTGCCATAGATTTCGTCGAAGTTGGGAGAGAGGATGTCGCCCACGCGCACACCGGTACGGCTGATTTTGTCGGTGTAGGTGGGGCCGATGCCTTTGCCCGTGGTTCCTACTTTGGCGTCGCCCTTTGCGGCTTCGTAAGCTGCATCCAACACGCGGTGGGTGGGCAGGATGAGGTGGGCTTTCTTGGAAATGTGCAGGCGTTCTTTCAACGGATGGCCCGATGCTTCGAGTGCTTCAGCTTCGCCTTTGAACAGGGCGGGGTCGAGCACCACGCCGTTGCCGATGATGTTTACTTTGTCACCTTGGAAAATGCCTGAGGGGATGGAGCGGAGGACATATTTCTGACCTTCGAACTCAAGGGTGTGTCCGGCATTGGGACCTCCCTGAAAGCGGGCTACTACGTCGTAGTTGGGAGTCAACACGTCCACAACCTTACCTTTACCTTCGTCGCCCCATTGGAGGCCTAACAAAACATCTACTTTCATGTCTCTTGCAAAATAATGTATAAATGAATGTTCTTTATTTGTTGTTCTTCAGTTGCTTGCGTTTCTTGGCATTGATGCATTTGCGGCAGATGCCATATATATATAAGGAATAGTGCGACATTTGGAAACGTTTCATGGGCGAGGTGGCGATGATGCGTTGCAGGTTTTCGTCCTGTAGTTCGGTCACCTGTCCGCATTCGGTGCAGACGAGGTGGTGATGGGTGTCCATCTTGTAGCATCGTTCGTATTGCGAGGAGTTTCCGAATTGGTGTTTGATGACCAGTTTGGCATCAAGCAACAGTTCGATGGTGTTGTAGAGGGTGGCCCGGCTGACGCGAAAATGCTCTTTGTTGAGCAATTGGTTGTGCAGGGTTTCCATGTCGAAATGTCCTTTGATGGAGTAGATGGCATCAAGTATAGCGTACCGTTCGGATGTCTTGCGATGTCCGTTTTTGCACAGATATTCGGTAAATATCTGTTTTACAGTCTCTTTGATGTCTTCTTTCTCCATATCGTGAATAACGCGAACAAAGTTAATCCTTTTTAATGGAATAGGAAAGGTTTTTGCGAGAAAAATCTTTTGTACGTCAATTTTGAGGAGTTTTTTTAGTTGGCAAGGGGACAAGTTGGCAAGGGAGCGCCGTATGCTCCTTGTCAACTTGTCCCCTTGTCAACTATAACTAATCTCTTCTTCCAATTGTTGGTGGATGCTTACCCCATGCCTGTTGTCACATGAGCCCAGGGTTAAGGTAGCCTTAAGCGTCGCCTGAGCCTGGCTTTTCCCTAAACGGACGTACATGCGTAGGGCGGTGAGGGCTGCTTGTGCCGGTCGGTGGCTCTCTTTCTCATCGGTGAGTGCGGCAACGGCTTGGTCGAGAAACTCGTTTTCTGCACGTTCGTTCAGGTAGTTCCCCTTCATGAAGAGGCGGGCAAGGGTGAGGAAGCCGCATACCTGGAAAAATTCGCGTTCGTCAGCTATCCATTGGAAAGCCTTGGTGGAGGCGTAGGGCAGGTGTTGGAAGAGATTCATGCTGGCAATCTCGGCCATCTCCTGATGGCGGATGTCCTCTACCCAGATGTCGGCAATCTCGGGAAGGAAGGTTTCGACCGGTTGAAGTAGAGTGGCCAGTATCTTGCATTCGCGGATGTTCTCTTTCCACAATTCCCCTGCGAGGGAATGATTTTTTTCGTACTTGAGAGAAATTTCTTTCAGACGGGGGAGTTCGATGCCGAAATTCAGCTTGTAATCCAGTCCTTTCTCGCGCATGCTTTGTGAGACGGCTCCGTTCATGAACAGGCGGAATTGCGCCTTGATTTCCTTTATGGTTTCGTGGGTGGTCATAAGAGCAATATGAGAGACCCACCCTGCCCCTCCCTGTGAGGGAGGGAACTGGATAGCTTCATGCATTCATATTCCCTCCCTCACAGGGAGGGTTAGGGTG
>JAFXDL010000015.1 GCA_017516265.1 Bacteroidaceae bacterium | reverse complement strand
TTCTTCAATTCCTCCAACAGCTTGTGCCGGGCTTTGCAAAGGGCCGTGCGGACGGAAGTCTCAGTGATGCCCAACACATCGGCAATCTGTCGGTTGCTCATCCCCTCTGCCTGACTCATTTTCAGAATGGTCATCTGTGCCGAGGGCAACCCTTGGATGGTGCGGTACAGCCACATGTGGTCTTCGCGCTCTTCCAATTCCCAGTCGGGACTTCGTTCACTCCTTATATCTACATCTTCTGGCAGAGGCAACGCCTCGGTTTGTTGTTCCCTCAACCGCGAGATGCAGAGGTGCTTCACGACCACCACAGCCAGCGCGTCGGGCGAGCGGTAGAGAGTCAGACGGTCGCGGACGAGCCACAATTTCAGCAGCGCGTCCTGCACGGCATCTTCGGCATCGTCCTCGTCGGCCAGCATCCGCCTTGCGACGGACTGCAACGACGGGCGCAGCCTCCGCACCCATGTTTCAAACTCTCTGATATCCATTGTAAACAACAGAAATTGTTTTCTTATTTATAATTAGTTTCTTCTTTTTTGTATTTAATCCATTCCATTAGTTGGAAACGTTCATTGGGGGAGTGACGTCTGATCTTATAAATATCTCCTTTACAACCATAAAGTTCTATCAAATCAAAGTCATGGGATTTGTAATACCAATAAATTTGTGTAGGGGATAATATACAGAAATCAGGAGAAAAAAGTGTTGTATCAACCAAAGGTAAGTTCTGAAGGAAATCAACATTGTCATCTACATGAAAAATTGTGTATTCTCCGGAAGTCGGATATTTCATCAGTCTGATGTTTTGGGAAAACACACTGCCTTTATTGCAATTTTGTAAAGCTGCGGCACGAAGATAGCACATTCCATTATAAATGGAGTATTGGAATGAATGTCTGTTGGTTCCAATCGTCAAATGAACCTCTTTTGTCTGAGGGTCAAATTCAAGATATACTCCTAAACGCCATTCTTGTAATCTTTCAGCCAATTCATTCATACCTCTCATTGATGGCATTTCGTATCGTTGTACAGTCTCTATTTTCTCTATTCTCTGTAACTTTTGTTTTTCCACATATATCACATTCCCATCTTTTCCTAATTTGGTGTTGAATGTGTGGCCATATTTCATTTTAATAGTGGAATCAGGATAAAATGTTGCCGTCATATTTATTTTTCGAGAAGGCACTATCAAGGTTGAAGAAGAACTGCCGTCAGAAATATGCTTCTCAAAATATAAGAATACAGAATCGGTTTGGACTAATTCGCAAATCGCGTTAGCCCATACTCCTCGAAAGGAAGGATGGAATTGCTGCGCAATAATAGTTCTTGTACACAAGGTCCACAAAATGAGGATGAATATTCCCTTTATGTTCATAATCTTGATGAAGTCAATTTGATAATTATGTTTCTCTTTCTGATATGATGACGCAAAAATAAGCAAAACGTTCCTTGGGTATGGGCTTTTTTTCTGGGAAAAAGAAAAAGTTTGTGGATTATGTAAGGTTTTCGTGTGTATTTTTGTGTGGATAATATATATATAATTGTGTGTGCCTAAAGAACTAATTGCTTCATTTGGGGACACTCTCGTATTTACATCGATATCGCTTTCCCTTGCCAACTCCCCCGTTCCTCCATGCGATGACGGAGGCGGGCGGTGAATTCGTGGTTCTTCAATCCCCAGTCGGGGGCTATCAGCAGACTTTTGGGCGATTGGGAAACGAAACGTTCTAATACGAGGTCAGGACGGAGGTGTTCTACGTAATCAATCACTAGATCGATGTATTCGTCTGCATCGTATAGATGGAAATCTTCGGGATGGAGTTCGTATTCATGTGCCATGCGGGTGCCGCGTATCAATTGCAACTGGTGCATCTTCAAGGTGGTCAGTGGCAAGGTCGAAAGTTCGGAGGCTTGGCGCATCAGTTGCTCCCTTCCTTCGCCCGGAAGGCCTAAGATGACGTGTCCGCCTACGCGGATGTCCCGTTCGGCTGTACGTCTTACTGCTTCCATTGTCTCGGCAAAGGTGTGCCCACGATTGATGCGGAGCAGGGTTTCGTCGTCGGTGCTCTCGATGCCATATTCGACCAAAAGGAAGGTGCGCTTGTTCAATTCCGTCAGGTAATCCAGCAGCTCGTTGGGCATGCAATCGGGGCGGGTGCCGATGACCAATCCCACCACATCGGGAGTGGCCAAGGCCTCTTCGTAGAGCTTGATGAGACGGTTGGTGTCGCCATACGTATTCGTGTAGGCTTGGAAATAGGCCAGGTATTTCATGTCGGGATATTTGCGGGCAAAGAAGCGGCGTCCCTCTTCCAATTGCTCTGTCACGCTTTTCTCCGTGCGGCAATAGTCAGGGTTGAATGTCTGGTTGTTGCAATAGGTACATCCGCCCCATCCGCGTGTGCCATCGCGGTTGGGACAGGTGAAGCCTGCATTGATGGAAATCTTCTGCACCCTGTAGGGGAATTGCTTCCTCAACCATTGTCCGAATTCGTTGTATAATTCACTCATAATACTCTATTTCCTTGCAAAAATAAAGAAAAGTAAGCAAAAAGAGAGCGAAAATCATAAAAAGTTTCTGTTTTCTGCTTGTTTTATGGCAAAATGTTATAATTTTGCGCCCTCAAACAGGAATATGGATTAATTATTTAAAATAAAACAAGAAAAATGAAAGTAGCTATTGTTGGTGCAAGTGGTGCCGTAGGACAAGAGTTCCTGCGTGTACTTGAAGAGAGAAATTTTCCGCTCGATGAGTTGTTGTTGTTCGGTTCGTCACGTAGTGCCGGCCGTAAATACACTTTCCGTGGAAAAGAGATTGAAGTAAAACTCCTGCAACACAACGATGACTTTAAAGGTGTGGATATCGCTTTCACTTCTGCCGGAGCCGGTACGACCAAGGAGTTTACCGAAACCATCACCAAACATGGTGCGGTGCTCATCGACAACTCCAGTGCTTACCGTATGGACGAGGATGTCCCCTTGGTTGTGCCCGAGGTGAATCCCGAAGATGCGTTGAACCGTCCGCGTAATGTGATTGCCAATCCCAACTGTACAACCATTCAGATGGTGGTTGCCTTGAAGGCCATCGAAGGACTTTCACATATAAAACGTGTACACGTAGCCACTTATCAGGCAGCCAGTGGTGCGGGCGCAGCAGCTATGGACGAACTGTATGAGCAGTATCGCCAGGTGTTGGCCGGTGAACCTGTCACCGTAGAGAAGTTCGCCTATCAGCTGGCTTTCAACCTGATTCCTCAGATTGACGTGTTCACTGACAATGGTTACACCAAGGAGGAGATGAAGATGTTCAACGAGACCCGCAAAATCATGCACTCCGACATTCAGGTGAGTGCCATGTATGTGCGTGTGCCGGCTCTCCGCTCTCACTCCGAAAGCATTTGGGTGGAGACCGAGCGTCCCATCTCTCCCGAAGAGGCCCGCGAAGCCTTTGCCAAGGGTGAAGGACTGGTGCTGATGGACAATCCTGCCGAGAAGGAATACCCCATGCCTCTCTTCTTGG
>JAFXDL010000169.1 GCA_017516265.1 Bacteroidaceae bacterium | reverse complement strand
CCCGACTGGATGTCCGAAATCTCCAGCAATCCGTCTATCAGCTTGACCAGTTTCTCTGAATCATGCTGGATGATTTTGGCGAATTCATTCACCTCCGGTTGGTCCTTTACCATCTCAGTCATTATCTGTGAGAATCCGACAATCGAGTTCAGCGGAGTACGTATCTCATGGCTCATGTTCGAGATGAACAAGCTCTTGGCACGTCCGGCTTCTTCGGCACGCTCTTTGGCTACGCGCAATTTATGCTCAGACTTTTGCAGATTCTCCTTCTCCTTTTTCAGTTGGTTTTCTGATGCTTGCAGGTTGTTCCGCAAACGCGAGATGCGGATGGAATAAGCCACGGCTCCCAACACGGCAACCGCCAGGAAAACGATGATGCATATGCCTAAAATGAGGTACCACTTGTACTCCTTCATAAAATCGATATGACTCATTCCTGCATTCAGGAAGACTGATTCTTCTGGTACTTCTTCCCGATTGATTTCCATTGATTTCAGCATGGCATCGTCAAACACGTATGACAGAGGAGAGGTCTGAATTTCAGCAGGCAGAGTCATCCCTGAAGCCAAGTCCTTGTGGAAAAACTCTCCCAACAGGTGTTGATTCTCAGGCTTCCAAGGCACATATCCGCCTATGGCCCAATGTCCCAATCCTGCGCCTGAGAAACTGAATACGGGCAACAATACGTATGACCGTACATTCTTGAACGCATAGACGGCATTGCTCAGATAGGTTGCCTCATTCTTGTCCACATTCCATCCACCCAGCAACAGTACCGTACGGCTGGGCAGTTTGCGTATGCTTTCAAGTGTCTGCTCCATATTCATCTTTCGTCCGTCCAGATAGTGGAAGTTGAACTTCGGGAAGCGTCCTTCGACCTCCTTGACGGCATATTGCATACACAATCCGGCATAGGAGTTGTCGGTCAATACTGCAATGTCATGCGTATGTCCATACAATCGGCGCACCAGTTCGATGTTTGTAGCCACATCATATTCAATCAATTCAGCATACCGCACATTGTAGTCCTTCATTATCTCGCTCAAGTGACGGATGTATCCCTGTTTTCCCGCTTGCACCGAGGTGATGCCATAAGGCATGGACAGGCAGGCCAACATGCTGTTGCATTGCAACACGTACAAGGGGATTTTGCGATACTTCTCTTCCGACATGGAGAAATAGGTGATGGCAGCTTCGTTTCCCAACAGGACGATGATGTCAGGGTCCTGATTTCGCTCCAGGATGGTCTTCATGGATTCCTGCCACTGTGAGACTCTGTTCAACGAACGACAATCCATCAACTCCAGGATGGGCATGAAAGATGTGTCGTCACGTCCGGCATCGCGTACAAACGACAACAATTCTTCCTGCACATAGTGATTTTCCGAACCATACGAACTGATACAAAGAATCTTCTTGATACGGACATCTTTGTTTAGGGCCACCGAGGGGAGGGGCATCAGCATGATAAGAAAAAGGCTGATGAATATTCTGAAATATGATGATGTTATTTTCATTTTTTATATATGCGTTTTCCAAAACGAACGCAAATATACGTATAAAAACAACATCATGTACAAATTTTAAGGAAAAAAAGATAAAAGCCCCTCCAACTCCCCCAAAAGGGGAGAGAATAACGCTTTTTCTGTTGGGGTGTGTCTAAAATGAATGACACGGATTAACACGGATTTTTATTTTAGTTTTATTCCCGATTGGTCTTAATTCATCTGTGTAATCCGTGTAATCCGTGCCTGAAAATTGAATGGTATCATGTTGATACACCTTTTTAGGGAGAGGTGCTTCACCTATTCCACGCGTCGCGCCACCTCGTCCCAATTGATGATTTTCCACAAGTCAGCGATGTGGTCGGCCCGTCGGTTCTGATAATCCAAGTAGTAGGCATGTTCCCAAACATCAAATCCCAACAAGGGTAATTTGCCATGGCGCAGCGGTGTGTCCCCATTTGGGAATGAGTCTATTTCCAACCTTCCTTCATCATTCAGGCAGAGCCATACCCATCCCGAACCGAACAACCCCGTGCAGGCTTCATTCATTTTCTTCTGCATCTCCTCGATACTGCCGAAGTCGCGCACTATCAAGGTGGCCAACTTCCCTTCGGGCTTCTCTGTACGCGGGTTGGGAGTGAATTGCAGGAAGTACAACTGGTGGTTCATCACCTGTCCGGCATTGTTGAACACGGCTCCCTCGGGAGCATCCACCACAATCTCCTCGATGCTTCGGTCTTCCAAAGCCGTTCCTCTGGTCAACTTTTCCAGATTGTTGGCATACGTTTGCAGGTGCTTCCCATAATGGAAGTCAATGGTTTCCTTGCTGATAACCGGCTCCAGAGCATCGGTCGCATAGGGCAGGGCGGGCATAAATTTACTCATAATACTTACGATTAAGACAGTTAGACAATTCATTTGCTTATCTGATTATTCATGATTGTTATCTCCCTGTACAAACAAGTTTTACTTCCATAATGTTCGACATTCGGAAAGAAAGCATTATCTTTGCAAACTCATCGTTGGGACGATGATTGTGGCTATGGCTTTGAACAGACATGTCACTTCGTAGCTCGTCCTCGTTGCTGATTGAACATTAAACTTTGAACATTAAACTTTGAACTTTAAACTTTATACATTAAACATTGAACCCCAATAATAGTAAATGAATAACTACCGCATGATTGTGCTCGACCTCGACGGCACATTGACAAATAGCAAGAAACAGATAACCGCCCATACTCGCGAGACCCTTATCCGTGCCCAAGAGCAAGGCATCAAGGTGGTGCTTGCCTCCGGTCGGCCCACCTATGGTATTGCCCCCATTGCCGACCAATTGGAACTGGCCACCTATGGAGGCTACATACTGGCCTACAACGGTGGCGAAATCATCGACTGGCGCACACGCGAAGTGCTCCATGCCCAAGTGCTCGACCCCCAGGTGCTACCTTATATGTATCAGTGCGCCCGGGATAATGGCTTTGCCATCGTCACCTATCGCGACAACTACGTCATCACCGAGACCCCCGACGACGAATACGTGCAGAAGGAGGCCATCCTCAATGTGATGCAGACGCTGAAAGTGGACAATTTCCTGGAGTACATCGATTTTCCCGCACCCAAGTGCCTCATCGTAGGCGAAGCCGAGCGTCTTCACCAACTGGAACTTCAGATGTATGAGCAGCTGAAGGAGACCAACGAGGTCTATCGCTCCGAACCCTATTTCCTCGAACTCGTTCCCAAGGGTATCGACAAGGCCCAGTCGCTGGCTGTCCTGCTGGAAAAGGTCGGCATCCGTCGCGAAGAGGTCATTGCTTGTGGCGATGGTTTCAACGACCTCTCCATGATTCGCTACGCCGGCCTCGGTGTAGCCATGGAGAATGCCCAGCCCGTAGTGCGCGAAGCAGCCGACTTCATCACCCTTTCCAACGACCAGGACGGTGTGGCTCATGTCGTGGAGCAGTTTATGCTGTGACAAACATCATACTATTCCCTTACACATAAGGATATATTCCCTTATACAATAAAAGTACGTCTTCAACAACCTCTTCACAGCTGTGAAGAGATATCTTCACTTCTATGACGAGACCTCTTCACTACTGTCAAGAGACCTCTTCACAGCTGTGAAGAGGTTGTTCAAGGCATACTTTTCAGGGCAGACGCATTATATCTTTTACCTTATTTGTTGTTATTTTATTTTATGTATATTATTGCAATTTAGCCGTCTAAATATT
>JAFXDL010000168.1 GCA_017516265.1 Bacteroidaceae bacterium | reverse complement strand
GCGATGAGGATGCAGACGATGGTGATGACATTGAGAAGCTTTTGCAGGTTTAATTCTGATTCCAGAAATTTGTCAAACTCTTCTTCTGCATCCTCAAAAAAGAATTCGCCTCCCTCGTATCGCTTGATATATTCTTCATATTTTCTCTTGAGCGTTTTCCATTCTTCATCTTGGTATTTGAAAACAAACATAGTGCCAGGATCGTTTGAAGGTATCCAAGTCATCTCTTTGCAAAAGAATGTCGCGTTCGGTTTTCGCAAAGGTCCCATGTTGTAGAAGTCTTTGACAACGCCCACCACATGTAAAATTTCGTCCGATGAATACTTTATCTTCTTGCCTATCGGATCGTCCCAATTGAACTTCTTAACGGTAGTCTCGTTGACAACAATGGCCATTGGGTCGTCTTCTTCACAGAGATAGCGTCCTTTTAGTAATTTCAATCCGTAGAATTCAAGCATTGCATACTCCTTGTCTTCAAAATATTGCAAACTGACGATTTCCTTTAACACCTTATCGCGATTCGGGCCGAAAGCCCCACCTACACCTATCATCGCTCCTTTGTAATTAGGGAACAGAGAGTTTTTTCTACGAATCAGTTTCACCACCTCAGGTTGTTGGCGGAGGTAACTGGCAAAAGATTCTATTTCATCTTCCGTTAGGTCGTAAGTCTGAATAAGACCGATATTGTTACGCTCAAAGCCGAAATCATTGTAGCGCAGGGCATGAATCTGTTTTTGGAACACCACGGTACAGAATATGAACAGGATGCTGATGCACATTTGCAGGCATACGCTCAGCTTACGGAAGTTGGAGTAGCTGAACAGCCCCACTTTACTTTGGATGGAATTATGCAACGCCTGATGGCGGAAGAATCCAATGATGGGCAGGGAGATGAGGAGCGACACGCCCAGGACAAGGAACATGCTGATGAACGTCTCCCGATAGAAAAAGCCCCAACCATCGGGCAGTTCGGCCAATTGGCGGAAGGCTGGTGACACCCATTTCATAATGATAAGGCCGAAGAAAGCGGCTATCAGCAGCAGCAATCCGTATTCGGTGAGAAACTGCACCGTCAGGTTGCCTCCCGTAGCGCCGAACACCGTGCGCAGGGCTATTTCGCGCTGGCGGATGAAGAGACGATTGATGAACATGGTCAAGTAGTTGAGCAATCCACATAGAATAAGCAAGCTACTTGCCAAAGCAAACAGATAGATGTAATTCAGCTTTACGTTCATGTACCCCTGGTATATCGTGTAACGGAGTTGGTCAAGAGGCAGCAGCTTAAACTTCCCCTTTGCAGAAAACTGTTTGCGATTACCAAAGAAATCCAGTGTATCCAATCTTGCATTGATGTCATCCACATCGGCATGAGGTGAAAGACGGAGAATGTGAGCAAAACTTGGAGAAAAAGGTATGTTGTAATCTTTGAAAGGATTATAATTCTTATGAGAGGTATTGTTACGCAACAGGTCGAAGTGAAGACTACTATGTTCGTCCCAACCGTCAACCACCGCCGTCACCGTATAAGGGACTATACTACCCTCTGTCCCCCCATCCAAAGTAAACTCTTGTCCCAATGGATTTTGGTTGGGCCATAACTTCTCAGCTGTCAGGCGGTTTATGGCAACCTCCCGATCGTTGTGTAGGAATCCATCAGTACCAGCCAATATGCGGATGTTGAACATCTCGAGGAAAGAACTGTCACAAGAGGTGTATTCTATTGTCGCAAGGAACGTGCCGTTTTGACGCAAGTCCCATTCGTAACCGTTCAAAAATGGTGTGGCGGCCTCCACCTCGTGACAGTATTTTATTACACTGTCACAAAAAGCCCCATCCATTTGCCAATTTATAGTTTCAGTGTTCCTTTCCCTTATCAGACAGTACATCCTGTCCGCATCCTTATGAAACGCATCATACGTCGTCTCATACTTTATCCACATGCTTGCCAGTGCGAAGCAGGCAAAGCCGATGGCCAGGCTCACTACGCTGACCGCTGATTGCAGGCGGTATTTTACCAGTTGCCGCCACGCGAGAGTTAGATTATGCTGTATCATAATTCAGGCCCCCTATAGCTCCCCCAAGGGGGAGGATTCTGGGATTTGTTTGTTGGTTTACTATTTGGTTATTTACGATTTACTATTTATTTACGGTTTTATTGATTGGGCAATTCCAGTTCCCTCTTCTTTGGGACGGTTTAGGGGGACCCTCCTTATTCCTGTCGCTCCAGTTCCCGGGCATAAAGGTTATCCAAATGAATCTGCAAAGCCGGATAAACCAACATTTCGCGAAGTATATCTATCTGTTTCTTCAATTCTTCCTTGCTACCATGAAAATGCTGTATGTCCAATTTCATTTTCCGCAACACAGAGAGCAAGCCCCACAAAGAGGGACTATCCTCCCCCGTTATCAGCATGTCATTAGCCAGTTGTTGCCGGTTGTCGTTTTCTAAAGTAACGTGAGTTTGTCCATTTAACAACACGGGAGCATACTCATACCTGTTCAATACGACAGCCGTGTTTATGCCATACGTCAGCGAAGTGGGATCGTTATAAGGCAACTCCCTGAAGAATGTCCAATTTGCCATATCGGAAATCTCCTCCATCTTTCGGGATACGAGGATGCTGTCCTCTTCCGCCACCTTCGTGTGGGCCGCATATCGGGCATCCATGATACACTCCAATATCCATTGGGCATAATACATCTTGTTCCAGACGCGTGCCAAATGATATTCCCACGAGTTGAAGCCATTCCGCCATGCCACATAGTCAACCACCCGTTCGTTGGCCTTTGACATTCCCATCAATTTCTCCTGCATCTCTCCAAATGACAGACTGTCCCTGTCCTCCTCATACATCCTGCGGTCATAATTCTTCAAATAGTCATCTCCACATTTCAGCAACCTTTCACATTGGAGAATCTCTGCATCGGATGCAGCCAGGTCAACTGTCAGGTCCTTGCGGACATTGACGACCGTAGTACGTCCTGGCACAGCATAGAAATGGATGGGAATAAACACGTTCGGCAATTCAATCGAGAAATAGAGTCTGGTCGGATAAGCCAACGGCAATTGGGTTTCAAATATCCCATCCTCTTGAATGACAACGGCTTTAGATATTTCGTCTTTCGTCAGTTCGTTACGCAGAGAAATTCCCATGGCCTTAAATCCCATATTAGGAGTATAGCCATCAATCCGCCCACGCACATGGGCAATGTCCATACGGATGAAGTCATCTGTCTTCACGTCAACTGTGTCCTCAAGCTTGGGCAGCCGAATGGGCTTCCCTGCATCGTGTATTCCCAAAATCCGGAAATGTGCTGATAGCATTCCCTCTATCAGGTCAAAGAATCGGGTCTTCTCAGGCAGAGGCTCGAACACCAGTTTGAAATCATTCGTCTCTTCTGCCGTTTTTTGAAAAACTCCCCCATGGAGAATACCTTCACTCCGCACGATGCGGTATTTCCTTCCTTCGTCATCCAGAAGATGAGTTTCGGGGGTAAAATGAATCTGGTCCGTTGTATCGTGCTTATGGAAACTGACAATGGTAGCCGTGTCGGTCAGCATCACATGGGTGATTGTGGCTGCATGGCCCACGTTGCTGTGAATACACTGTACATCTTTGAACTGCTTCTTGAAGGCCAGTGCCGGACTGCCTGCCACGAGCAGCATCGCTGTCAGTGAAAATGTGCGCAGAGCGCATCCCGCCCACATCGCGACGGATTGTTTATTCTGTTTCATCGCTATACTTTTATAGAATCAACCTTTACAAAATCTAATTATTTCCCTTCATCAATTTGACCAATTGTTCCAACCTGTTGAGGTTGCGTGGGTCAGCATCCACGTCAAGGATGTTCCCCTCTTCATCGATGAGCTTATAGGTAGGGAATGAACTCACTTTCAAAAAATGCTCCACCGCACTCTGCTGTTCGTCCGGCAGGTTGTAGTGCACCACATTGTCACCTGTCACGTTGTACTCCTTGATGACGTTTTTCCATGACTCGTCACTCGACCTGTTGGCCAAATAGAGGAATACCATGTCGTAGGGGTCCAACCGTTCATACTCTTCCTGCGAATGTGAAAGAGCCGCTTTGCATGGGCCGCACCAGGTTCCCCAAATGTCGAGCAGAATAATCTTTCCCTTGTAAGGTTCAATCAGTTTGCGCAAGATTTTCTCACCGTCGCTCATCTCCTTGACAGCATCGGCCGATTTGAGACTGGCCGATTTTGAGATGTCGCGTTTTTGGATAGCCAGATACTTGTCGTTCAAGTCGAGCACTGCCTTTCGGACAAAGGGAAGGGTAATTTCATCTTCTACCAGCTTCATCATCTTGTCGGAAAGCGGCTTGCACAGGTGGTCAATTACTCCATAGAGTTGGCAGGCTATATGGATGTCGCGCAAAGTCTTGTCACATCCCACTGAATCAATGGCTCTGACGGACTGGAGTACATATCTGAACTGAATTTCGTCATTGATGACATCATCGTATCGGGCAAATGTAGCTTTTGCCATTTTCACGATTTCACTATTGTTGAAAGCATCGGTCAACGCCTGCCGGTCCTTTTCCGATGCGTCACTGATGTCTTTCTCACGTTGTGCAATCAACACGGGGTATTGTTTCAAGCAATCCTTCTCCTTTTCTGTCAAGGACACTTCTCCGGCTTCGTCGAAGCACAACAACATTTCCACTATATTTATCCCCATGGAACGAGGCCCCATAACCAATTGGTCCAAATAGTCGGTCATGAATGTGGCAAAGTCACGGTACTGTGTGTAAGGCTGCAATCTTTTCTGCCAGAATTCCTTGCCCACGTACTCCATATAGGCTTGCGGAAGTTCCATGTTAGGCGTATTGAAACGGGCCTGCATCATGCCGGTAGCCTGCAAGGTCTGATAGTACCCCTCCACATAGTCGATGTACCGTTGCGAAAGGTTGGGATGCAGTATCAACAGGAGTTGCAACATCCCCATCTGTTTTGCACGTATCCTGTCGGCCTTCTTCCACGCTTTCATGGCATCGGCTTTTCCGTGTTCTTCGACGGTCATCAGCTGGTCCCATGAATGGGGATGGGCAATGAGTTCGTTCTGCAGACGCACATTCTTGCCCATGAAGAGTTTTTGATCCGTCGAGAAGTCATACAGGAAGAAATAGGTCTCGCCAGGCTCCAACACTGTGCTGAGGTTTGTTCTGCCCCAATCGAGGAAAACTTCCGTAGAATTGACCAATGGCAGAGTGATGCTGAACCGTCCGAGCGAATCCATCTTGGCATAAGCATTCTCACTTTCGCCACTGATGAAGATGTTGTCGTAGCTTATTTCAAATTCACGCTGCTTCCGCTTCTTTTCAGGCATATCTTTCAACCATCCCACGAAAGTGACGGTTTCACCCATGCAATAACCATTGTCCTTGATGCCCCGACGCGTATCTTTTTGTGGATAGTCAGGCAATGCAGCAGAGGTAATCGGGCTACAAGCAACCGGTTCCAAACCGGCTATCTCGATGGAACGGACACCTTTCTTCATATCGCCCACCTCGATGGGAATGGTTACGGTTCCGTCGCTCACCACCAGTCGGTAAGTGTCTTCCTCTTCCGTCTGACTGACAATCTCCCAAAACTTGTCTGCATAGATGACACATTCAGGAGTGAAACCGATGAACCAATCACCCGTAGCCTCGTCGCGCCAATAGGTGTCATCAATCCCCTTAGGATGGCTAAAATAGGAAAAGAGAACAAAAAGGACAAAGCAAGTGAGTCCTACGGCCAGGCCGACGAGGCCCAGCAGTATCAGCAGGCGGTACTTTTTCAGTTGCCGCCACGCGAGAGTTAGATTATGCTGTATCATAATTCAGGGATTGTTTTTAAGTTATTTATTCTTTTTATATTTAGTTTATTTTCAACATTCTATGGTTTCTTTGAAATCCCCTCTTAGGAAACCATAGTTTCTCTTAAGCGTAAATCCAGTTACGCTTAAGAGTAAATTCAGTTACGCTTAAGAGTAAATCCAGTTACGCTTAACAGAAACGGGAATATCTCTTAAGAGCATTTCACTTACGCTTAACATTGGTTGGATTTGCCTTTTCTTTATTCGCCGCAAATATACACACTATTATATATAAAATAAGATTTTCTATGTTAAAAATGAAAAAATGAGCAATAAAAATAGAATAATTAGTCTGTTCAGTCACATATATACATTCATATATATAAATAAGGAAGATTGCAGGGTAATAAGGGGAAAGGGATGTCTTTGCCAACAGCCATTGTTCAAGGTTCCAAGTTCAAGGTTTATGCCGTCTCTGTCATCCTGAACGGAGTTTACGGAGTGAAGGATCTGTAAACGTCAGCAAAACAATTGTCAAGCACACGTTCACAGATGCTTCCTTTGTCAGCATGACAACGCCGGCATGAACTTTGAGCGATGGCTTTGAACTTTGAACCTGAAACCTTAAACTTGGAACTTTGTCAACTTAACTTTCTCCCTAAAACCTTGCTTATCTCATAAAAATATTGTTCCTTTGCGACAATAAAAATTTCGGGTAATCACTAACAACCACGTGGCTGGACATTGGATGCTGTAGAGGTATCTTTGCCAACGGAACAATTTATAAAGCGACAGTATGGAAGAAGAAAGCAAACCGAGACGAGCCAGACGCACCAAAGCGAGCATCGAGCAGGCCATCAACAAGGCGGCCAAAGACCTTGTGTTGAAAAAGGGCTTTGCCGGAGTGGCGGTGT
>JAFXDL010000167.1 GCA_017516265.1 Bacteroidaceae bacterium | reverse complement strand
TATTTCTGTATTACCTTCGCTGATGAAATGATTGTCTAACCCGCCGGGCACGGAAAACCTGCAACCGTGTAAATACCAAGTCCCCTACCGGCAAGGGGCAGAAAGTATGATTAACTACTCTGTTTACATGCAAAACAATCCGATTGATGAGGACGCTGCACCTAAAGCGTATGCACGTGCTCAGGTGAAGGAGGTGATGACGTTCCAGAAGTTCATCGAACACATCGCGAGCCATGGCGGTCACAACCGTGGCCAGGTGAAGGGGGTGCTCTCGGACATGTGCAACTGCCTGGTAGAGCAACTGCTTGAAGGGAAGAAGGTGATGCTGGACGAACTTGGCAGTTTCTGGCTCACTCTGAACAGCGAGGGCGCTGAGGAGATGAAGACATTCACTGAAAACAACATCATCGGTGTGAACATCCTCTTCATTCCCGGAAAGGATTTCGAGAACCTGCTCGGCCGCGCCGAGTTCAACCAAGTGGCAAGCCGTCTGGCACAGAACGCTTTGTTGAAGGCAGAGAAGTCTGGCGCAACCACAGTTGATCTGGCAGCCATCAAGGGCGGAAACTCTTCCGATTCAGGAAACTCCTCTACGGACAGCGGCAGCTCGGGCAACTCAGGAGGCTCGAATGACGACGGAAACAATCCGTTGTAATCCAATGACGAGCGACTAACTGCCAATGGTTAGTCGCTCACAACAAGAACAAGCTATGCAGTTATTAATCATTATTTACCTAAAGACAAAGCGTATGAAAAAAACTGACTGGAAGAGCATTGCGCTCTACATTATCCGAATCATTGAACTGCTACTCACAGGTGCGGCAGGAGGCGCACTCGGAAGTTGCCTATGAGACGCATCACGCTGATTATCGTGCACTGCTCGGCCAACAAGGCCGGCAGTGCCTTGCGGATGGCGGATATCGACCGCTATCACCGCTCATTGGGTTGGAACGGATGTGGCTACCACTACGTGATACCCACGGACGGCACCATCGAACAGGGACGAGCGGAAGAGATGGTGGGGGCACATTGCCGAAATCACAACAAATACTCCATCGGGGTATGCTACATCGGCGGACTGGCTGCCGACGGGGTGACACCGGCCGACACACGTACGGAAGCACAGAAGAAGGCCTTACAGACTCTGCTGGCCGACTTGCACAGAAGGTTTCCAAACGCATTGATTCTGGGACATAGTGACCTGGACTACCGCAAGCCGCATTGCCCGGGATTTCATGTCGGCAAAGAATGACAAGCTGAAACAACAGGGCTCTCATTCACTGACAAGACGAACCTCAAGGATATTCGCGACAAATCAAACATCAACAATGTCAATGAACGATTCGGTTCCAATGAACCTGGTTTAATCGCCCACTCCTCCAGCGGACAGTAATGAAGATTCTTCATCCTAACAGTCCTCCCAGACAAACAGAAAACTACCTTTGTACGGCATTTTTCCTATTTTCAAGGACAATCAACCGCACAAAGGTAGTTTTTTTTACGGAACTTATCCGTTTTTTCTTTTTCTTTAACACTTGTTTTGCCAGAAATACCCGTCTGGCTACCGTTTCCTACTGCACCGTGATAATCACCCGACGATTGTAGGAGTCGGGATTCAGGGTATCGACTCCACCCTTGCCTTCAATCACCATGCGGTCACGACTGACTCCCATCTTTTCAAGGGCTGCAGCCACGGTTTCGGCACGCTTGAGCGAAAGGGTCTGATTGTAAGCGGCATCGCCTGTGGCACTGTCGGCATAGCCGGTAATGTGTACCTTGGCATCGCTCTGCTTGGCGGCATCGGCAATGGCCTGCAAGTTCACACTCTCCTTAGGAGAGGCCATGACTGAAGAGTCTATGTTGAAGAAGACTGACTGAGGTACGCTGGGGGTAGTTGCCTGATAAACAGTCTGGGTCTTGACAACTTCGCGAGGTTTCTGAGCCAACTGGGTCTGGAGCTGGGCATTCTGTTCCTGCTGTTCGGCCAACGCTTCATTCAAGGCATCCAGCTGGGCCATGTTCAAGGCCATCACTTCACTCATGTCCGGCACGGGCTGGAATCCGGTGTTACCCAAGTTGAAGGTGATACCTGCCGAGAAGTTCATGTAACGGTTGTAACTGTCGTTGAACTTGAGCATCTTGCCGTGGCGGTCGGCCATGAAGAGAGCGGCTTCCAAATAGAAACTCAAACGCTGGGTCAGTCGCCAATTGCTCTGCACACCAATGTCCATACCCGAGTTTCCCCCAATGAAAGCCATACCGGCAAACGGTATCACATTCCACACACGGGTGTCACTGTATCCGTAGAACATATTGCTGGCATTGAACATGGCTTCGGCACGATAGACACGCTGATCCATGCTCTTTCCTTTATAGGCTCCGTCCAGACCATTGAACTTCAAGCGGAGAGCCAACCCGGGGGTGAACCACTTACCTACTGCCACATCAAAGCCCCAACGGCCATAGTTCTCATTAAAGAAGAGGTCAGACCAGTTCTTGTCGCCATGGCGGATGCCTGACGTGAACCCGCCGCCGGCACTGACGAACCAGTTACTCCAGAACTTGTTGGTACTGACACGATAAGCATCCACAGGCACTTCCATGATTTCCACCGTCTCCATCGTCTGCTGGGCCATACTTCCCACAGACATGCCGGCTACTGCCAGCGCAAGCATTAACTTTCTCATACTGTTTTTTCCTGTTTAATAAATACTGAATACATTCACACATTCTGAATGCAATAACAGCCAACAGCAGAAAAAGTTCGAAAAAGAGAGACCTGGAGGAAAGGAGACTCAGAAGCGCTTGTCTATTTCGTCCAAAGAGAAGACCGTAAGAACTGTCTGTCCATCGGGGGTATATCCGGGAGTGGCACATACAAAAAGGGAGGCCACCAGTTCGTCCATCTCGGCAGCCGTCAGAATCTGACCATGCACTATGGCTGCTGAACGGGCCAACGAAAGGGCGACTGACGTACGGATTTCTGCCCCGACTTCGCCACCACCTTCATGCTCGATGGCAGACGTGACCATGCTATGAACCAACCCAGCAGCATCCAATCCCTCAGTTCCAGCAGGGATGGCACTAATCGAGTAACTGTTCCCTCCTAAGGATGAAAGGTCGAAACCGACAGCCTGAAGATCGGGGAGGATGGTCTTCAGCATGGTATCTTCGGCAGCTGTCAACTGTATCAGTTCAGGAAACAGCAAGCCTTGAGAAACCCCACCGGAGGACTCCATCTGACGGATATATCGCTCGAAGAGAATGCGCACATGTGCCCGATGCTGGTCGATGAGCATCAGTCCGCTCTTGACGGAGGTGACAATGAAACGGCCCTTGAACTGATAGAGCCCAGAAGTAGAGGGGGTATCTGCGGACTCCGAAGAGACGGCTGATGGGAACAGTTTAGGAGAGGCAATAACGTCGTCTCCAGAAGAGATGGCCGAGGGATACAGTTCCGCCTGTTCGTTCACAGACTCACTCATCCGGCCATTACCTCCCAAAGCTGAGGGACGCTCCAACCCACTATATGCTTTCTCCCAATCAATGGGTGTCCGATGATATGACGAACCGCCTCCACCTCCTGGAGCCGAAGATGACGGTGTGTCAAACGGATTGAAAGAAGGATTGAACTTCACCTGAGGAAGCTCCGTAGGCAGGCCGAAATCAGAGATGGGGATATCGGGCCTTCCTTCTGTGTCGAAGTCAATGGAAGGGACTCCTCCAAAACGACCCAATGTCTCACGGACAGCAGCGGAAAGAATCTGCCAGATAGCCTGCTCGTTTTCAAACTTGATTTCGGTCTTTGTCGGATGAATGTTGACATCTATATCAGCTGGTTCCACTTCCATATAGATAAAATAGGAAACTTGTTCGCCAGCAGGAATCAGAGGTTCGTAAGGCTCCATTATGGCCCGATGGAAATAGGGATGACGCATGTAGCGTCCATTGACGAAGAAGTACTGATGCGCCCCTTTCTTGCGGGATGACTCGGGCTTGGCCACATAACCGGAAACCTTGACCAACGTAGTTTCGACCTCTACGGTGAGGAGCTGGTCATTCAGTTTCTTACCGAACACATTCATCAGACGCATACGCAAAGAGGCTGCGGGCAAACGGTACAACTCGTTATCATTATGGCGTACTGTGAACGAAACATCAGGGTGTACCAACACGATACGGTCAATCTCTGTCAGGATGTTGTTCAGCTCTGTCTGGTTTGACTTCAAGAACTTCCGACGGGCCGGAACATTGAAGAAGAGATTCTTCACAGAAAAGTCAGAACCCTTAGGACACGAAACAGGTTCTTGCCCCTCAACTTTGGAACCGGAAATCAATACGGACGTCCCCAATTCATCCTCTTCGCGACGGGTACGCAATTCCACCTGAGCTACAGCTGCTATAGAAGCCAAAGCCTCTCCGCGGAAACCCATAGTAGTAAGGGCAAACAAGTCTGAAGCCTGGCGTATCTTGGATGTGGCATGACGTTCAAAAGCCTGACGGGCATCCATAACCGACATTCCACACCCATCATCAATCACCCGGATACAGGTCTTTCCCGCATCGGTAACCCAAACTTCAATATGACTTGCACCTGCATCTATCGAATTCTCCACCAGCTCTTTAATCACTGATGCAGGTCGCTGTACCACCTCACCAGCAGCAATCTGATTGGCAACAGAGTCAGGCAATAGCTTTATAATGTCGCTCATAGAATCTTTTGTTAGTTATTTAAGTTTCGCATGTACAACTTTCAGGAGTACAGGAGTGTAGGAGTGACGCTTCGCTTAGAAGTGTAGACAATAGTAATGCTTGCATGACGTGCTTTGTCTATCATAGTCAAAGCTATCGTCTACACTCCTGCCTCCTACACTCCTGCCACTTCTCTACTTGCGAAAGTTGAGTTAGTTATAAAAACAGATACACCCCACACCTCAGAAAGAGAAACGTCCTGTCACCAAATAATGAAGGACAAAAATCATGGCGGCCAACAATATCAGCAACGTACCATAACCTATCGTCTTACGTCCTTTACGACGTTTCAGATGCTTGGTGGATTCGACAAAACTACCTCGAATACGTTCAGCATATCCTACTTCTTCAGGAGGCAACATTCCCAAGTCGCGCTTGGCCTGCTCCTCTATCTTCTGCAGTTTCTCTTTGCGCTCATCCACATATATCCACTGGTGCTGGAAACCTCGTGGTTTCCTCTGTGTAAAGAATCCCATGCCTTATTATTTGAGATTTAGAGATTTATGAATTAACTTTTATACTTGGCCGACTACTCCAAGGTGGGCAACGGCACTTCACGCCTGATGATTTTCTTCAATTGTTCGCCTGCCTTCTTTCCACGTGGTTGGAATATGTCCTCCTTGCTCTTCGGACGCATATATGCCAACCAGACGAAGCTTTCAAGCTTCATCTTTTGAGGGTCCAGAAGGAACATCGGCGTGAAGGTTCCTGTCGGTTTGGTGATGAACACAATGCGCTCCATCTTACCATCCTTCCGATACAGATTGAGTTTGCTGGCCTCAATGAAGTTCATACCCATCATGATGCTGTCCTCGTTTTCGGGATAGAAGATTGATTGCACATTTCCTGTCACCTCGGCCTTATAAATGTCGGTTCCATCAAAGTAAAACTTCATTTCACGTCCGGCCACCTGGTTGTAATGAATGGAATCTTTCTGCTCAACCGTAAGTGCCTGATTGATGATATGTGCCCAATCGACTGTACTGTCATTCATGTAGATACGGATTTCCTCGCCCAACAACTGCTGCCCGGCATTCCACAATACAGGGTCGTAATACATGGTAAGGCAAGAATCCACAGAACTGAAAATCAATGAATCACAAGCTCCCTGTATATCTGTACGATAGAAACGGACCTGACGATAGGCCTGCACCTGACGATACATGGAGTCTGTGTCAATATGGAACGTAACAAGTTTCAGCGTATCACCATGCATGAAAAGGCTGTCTCCCTGAGAATAGTCTATAGCTACAGCACTGTCTGTCGCATAAGCATAACCTGTAAGTTCATTGGAATAACAATACTCTCCCAACAGCATCACTTTATCCAAGGTATCGTTCATCTCCACCCGTCCGAAAGCTTCTCCATATTTCAGTGTCTCATCATAGAAGATGCTATCGCCCACCAGTTGATTGCTCTTATTGGTCAACACCGAACGGTCAAGCAAATAGGCTTTCCGCTCTGCCGTGTTGTAAAATCCGGACTCTGAATAGATATAGCTCTCTCCACTCTCTATATCCGAGGGACCGACTATGTTCGCAATCCGCGTGTCAGTACTATATCGCAATGTATCAGACACTAGCGTAAACTGGGAGTTCACCAGTTCCACATCATAGTTGAACACAGCCATTTTGGTTTGCGGATTGTATTCTCCCCACTCTGAAGACAACACATTGGTGGAATCTTCCAAGGTTCCCCCATTGAAATAATATCCCAGGTTACGTTCCCGGTCATAATTCAGACTGTCTGTCAACAACACCACGTTGCGATTCTCCATACGTACATTATGACGGACACGCACCAAACGGCTATCGCCATCGTAATCCAGATAATCCCCGTACAAGAACAGGGTGTCGCCTTGATTCATCCGCACGTTTCCGAATGCCTCAAAGTAATTCCTGTTGTTGTAATTATAGGCGGTATCACAATTCATGTAGATACTATCATACAAGAATTCCACATTGCCAATCAGCATTTGCAGGTTCTTGTTCGAAGCACGCTGTACTGTACGGTCAGCATGAAGCAACGTCACCTTCATTGGCTTCTGCGCCGGTGATGGCGATTGAACGACTTCTGCCCACAAGCAAAAGCCGAACAAACAGCATAGTACCGACAACAACAATCTATGCACCAATATATTCTGCCTATTATTTGTCTTTCTTGACATCATTTCCAACCCCTATCAATGTATCCAACCCGGATACTTGAAATCACAGTTTCTCCATTTCTCATTGATACGGACATACGTATTCTTTTGCTTCTCTATAATCCACTTCTCCAACTTCTCTGCCTGCTTCCTCTCAAGAACAACACCCTTCAAAGCCTGGAAATCCTCCGTCAATGTCGCCTTATGTCCTTTCACACGCGACTTCAACTTCACGATGGCGCACACTTCTTTTCCTTTGCTATTGATCATTATGAAAGGTTTAGAGATTTCATTGACATTCATCGTATTCACCGCACGGGCTATTTCCTGCGGAAGCTCCTGCATTTCAAACTTGGAGGTTCCCGTATTAGCGTTGGGCAACAAGCCATGGTTCATGCGGGTATCTTTGTCACTGGAAATACGAGTCGCGCCATCTTCAAAAGTGAACTTCCCTGCGCGAATATCATCAGCAATAGAATCCAGACGAGCCAAAGAAGCGATCAAGTCATCCTCTGCCACTTGAGGTTTCAACAGGATGTGACGCACATTCACACGGTCGCCACGCTTCTCTATCAACTGTATGATGTGGAAACCATATTCAGTCTCTACAATCTTTGAAATCTTGTTGGGAGTATTCAGATTGAACGCCACATTTGCAAACTCAGGCACCCATCGTCCTTTTCCTGTAAATCCAGTCTCACCACCACGCGAAGCACTTCCCGGATCTTCTGAATAGAGGCGGGCAAGGGTAGAGAAAGAGGTTTCACCAGAATTGACCCGATCAGTAAACTCACGCAAACGAGCCTTCACACGGTCTATCTCTTCTTCAGGAATCTCGGGTTCGATGGTGATGAGCTGCACTTCCACTTGTGTAGGGATATAAGGAATGCTGTCTTCGGAAAGGTTCTTATAGTAGCGTCGAACCTCGGCAGGTGTCACCTTGACATCCTTCATCAGTTCACGTTGCACCATCTGCATCGTCAGTTCACGACGCACAAACTCACGCGCTTCTTCACGGATTTGTGTCATCGACATTCCCCTATACTCTTCCAGCTTCTCACGGCTTCCGGCCCGTTCAATATAGTTGTTCACCATCTGCTCGGTATAAGCAATAATGTCCGATTCACCAGCTTCAATACTATCTATCTCTGCCTGATTAAGGAATAGTTTCTGCAATGCCAATTCCTCGGGAATCACACAATAGGGGTCGCCATCGAAGCGACGTCCCTCGTACTGGGCATTAATGCGCACTTGCTCCACCTCAGATTTCAAAATGGCCTCATCGCCTACGACCCAAACTACTTCGTCTATCACATTGTCCTGCCCAACAGACGGCATCACCGCCAACAGGCAAACCAAAAGTCCTATCCAATGTTTCATATTCTTTTTCTGAAAGCTAAATCTTCTTTTTTCCTTTATACTTATCCTTTCTACGAGAGAAAGAGTGACTATATTCAATAGTAGATGATGTTATTCTTTTCCAATGCATCCTCATACAGTTCATTTCGTACTTGCCGCATGAAATCCACACGCTTGATATTCATCAGCATCCCTCGAATCTCTCCCTCGGCATAATCCAGCGGCATAGGCTCGCCCACGGTAAGTACACTATCCACATGCAAGAAATGATAGAATGCCGTATCTTTCAATTCCAAATGCGGATTACTCTTGACGTATTTTACAGGATTTGAGACAGTCAATGGCATTTTCTCCAACACGTCCTCTAGAGGTATCCACTTGTCATAGAAATAGAGATAGTCTGCTGCATGTTGCAAACTGTATTTTTCGAGCAACTCCAACACCTCGTCTTCCCGTTGTGTGTACCATTGACGCACATTCTTGACCCCAGCATCCTTCAAGGGGACTTTTATGTAGAGTCCTTTGACCAAAGGTTTTTCCAACAAGAACTGATTGATATTCTCCTGATAGAAGCTATCTACCTGCACGGACGTAATATCTGACATCAGACGTTGGTCTATCAGACGCTGTTGATACAGATGGAGAACCAAAGCCCGACGATACGCAGCCACCAAAGCCTCCACTTCCGGGTCATTAGCCACATTCCGCTGAGCCTTATGTTGCAACAGCGCATCTTCAATCCAGTTTCTGACATAATTCTCGGCAAAGAGCACACTATCATCACTGGAAATCCCAACAGGCATCACCCGCTCCAAGTCATCTGTGTATAGCACCTGACCAGCCACCTCTACCAACGGTGTACGCCCACCATGATTGATGCGCTGATGACATCCAGCAAAGCAAAGGGCCAATATCACCAACACACACAATGACACAGGAGACAGGGTTTTATTCATGCGTATTCAATCTCTGTAAAACAACCAAAGGAATATCTTCCAAAATCGGCTTCGCAGATTAATGCTTGTTCACCGTATTAAGGACTTCCTCATAAATCTCTACCGGGAACTTGGCTCTGAGCGCCTCCACCCAACGGAGCTCCAACTCCTTCTGGTAATCAGCAGTCAAGGGGCCGCGTATGTCACGATAGCTTCCCGGATATTTCTTCTGCACTTTACCGACATAAGCGGCATAGGGATAATTCTTCCTAGGCGCACCGGCACCCTGTCCGAAGACCAAACTGTCCACATTGGCATTTTGGCCAATCTTGAACAAACCACGCTCCATGAAAGCCAGTTGCAAAGAATCCTTGTTCAACTCCTTCTGTACATAGGTCCGCCACTCGCTTTCATCCATCTTCTTCATTGCCTTGGTAGCCGAAGTGGCCATTTCGGGAGTGGTGCAATGCAATACTGCCCCCTTGAAACGGGGTGCATCCCAGGCATATTTCTTCTTGTTCTTCTTGAAGAATTTCTCCAATCCTTTCTCGTCACGACTGGCCTTTTCCCACACTTCACGATTGCTCACTTCAAAAAGCAACAAGCCATCGTAGTACTCCTGCATCAAGTGACGGAATTCAGGATACTTCTTCTCCAATTCCTTCTCCTCGTAAGCCAAAACATCTTCACGTTTCACCTTGCCACCATATTGCTTATACAATGCATCGAGCTTTACTTCGATAGCTTTCTGACGTACACCACGCTGTTCCAAAAAGCGATGTATATCTGCCCGATGGAATGAATATGGCTCAAACTGCTTCTTCTCCAATAACTTCACGACATGAACACCGGCCGGAGACAAGAAAGGCTTGGACAACTCACCCACCTGCAACGAATAAGCCACATCGGCGTATTCTGCATACACCTGCTTGGCAAAAAGCCATGGCAACTGACCACCTTGACGGGCGCTACCCGGATCCTGAGAATACTTGGTAGCCAATTCGGCAAAATCGGCTCCTCCCACCAAAGCATTGTAGATTGAATCCATACGCATCATCGTTGTTTTCTGGACAGCCTCACTGGCATCCTGAGGAATCATCAGCAGGATGTGCGAAGTCAACACCAAACCGGCAGGGCCGATATTGGCCACCGTATTGTCATACACCTGACGTGCCTGATCTTCTATCCAAGCGGTATCCACCAGATATTCCTGCGCCTGCTGGGCACGATATCCCTTCAACTCATTCTTGAACGAAGCCAACGTATCCAACTGCTGTGCTTCGGCCTCAGCCACCTTCAACTTGAAGTCCACAAAGAGTTGGACATACTCATCCAACGTCTTCTTATCCAATGTCTGTTCGCTATTATTCTTGTTGTATGAATATTCAAATTCCGAGCGTGTCACCTCCTTACCATTGATTTTCATCACCACAGGATCTGAAGCCTGCTGTGCCATCGCTCCCATTCCCAATACCATTACGGCCCATGCCGCCAATGTCCTTTTTTTCATTATATCGTCTGTTTGTGAGTTGATTTATACTAAAATTATCCGCGAAGATACGCATAATTTACAGGAGTATAAGCAATCCATTGTATTTTTTAAGTAATTTATCATTTTATGAGGCATATTCTACCGTTTTTTTTCGCGTGTCTAGAAAAAAAACTTCGCACACCTGAAAAAAAACTATCAGCTATTCGGGAAAATTCTATCACATGTCCGAGGAAATTCTATCAGCTGATAAAAGAAAATCTATCAGCTGACAAATCAAATTCGATCAGCTGATAGATTTCATTTCTCTTCAGACGCTGTTTTTTCTAGTTTCAGCGGTTTGTCTTACTTCACCAGAATCTTACGTCCCTTCACGAGATAGACACCCGGTTGCAAAGCCTTGCCTGCTTCCAATTGTTGCACGGTTGCCACTCGGCGTCCCTGCAAATCAAAGACAGGAGCATTCTTGTCAATAGCAGACGTATCACCTTCTGTCAGTTCTATACCTTCGGGAGTAACCACATGCACTACGGCACGGGTATAGAATTTCTCCTTACTATTCGACGGGTTGGTCACGCGGAAAAGGAAAGTATAATCACCCAAAGCTTCGGGTTTACCAGTCAAAGTGACAATCTTATCCGAATAGGTAGTTGTACGTTTGAAGCCTTCGGGAAGTCCCGACATCTTTTTGCCAGAAATCTCCGTAGAGTCTATGCTGGCCAATGAAGCAAAACGATAACGGGCAACAATCGGACGAATGCTGTCACCCAAAGCGATTGTCTGCTCTGCCTCTTCAAGAATAGTGATGGCAGGACGACAACTATCGGGCAAATAATATCCCAAGTGAGGCGGTTGGTTATAAGCCACATTCTGCCAAGCAATACCCATACGGTAAGTATGGTCATGCATCAGTGTAGGAACAGCATAAGTGGTAGCCGTATTTGTGGTGAAAATGTTCAGCGTAGCACCCGTACTGCTATTCCACAGAATCACCTCCTCGCGCCAGTCACCAAAGAGGTCGGCCAACAAGTTGGGTGTAGATTTCGACCCGTTACAAGTGCTGCTGGAATTATAACTATAGAGGTCTTTTCCGCCAATTTTCAGACGCGAAGTTCCGCTTCCACTCCACTTGTCAATCTTACCGCCATCGAAAAGTTCCTCCTGCAAATCACCATCCCAAAAAATGCGGAAATTTAAAGAAGTGCTGCCCGAGCCAACGGTATTACCTGTCAAAGCACTGCGCGGAGTACGGTCTGAAGAACTGCAGAAAAGCGAACCACGCGAAGTTGCAGACATCTGGGCAGCTATACCACGTCCGGTATCACCATCGGCAGAAGCACTGAAAAGAATTTCTCCCGTAGCTGCATCGTGGAGATCCCATCCGTAGGGAGAAGCCTCATGTACCTGGAAGACTTCCAAGCCCGGACGGTCGGGGTTATGGTCAGCCAGATGCATGGCATCGCCATGACCGAAGCCTGTAGCATAAAGCATCTTGCCATCGTTGTCCAAAGCAGCCGAACCCCAGATGATTTCATCGCATCCGTCACCGTCCACATCTGCCAATGACAAATTATGGTTACCATTACCATACATGGTGCGGCTACCGCTTCCACGTGTAGGAGCCTTGGCCGGATAGGGTTTGGTAGTACCCGTCGAATCAGTCAGACTGTATTGCGAATTCTTGTCCGATGCGTGATACCAGCGAGTCTTGATTTGCTTTCCGTCAAAACTTACCGCCCACAAAAAAGCATAGGTATAATATCCGCGCACAAACACGGCACAAGGATTCTCATCAGGCCCATCCAAATAAGCCACACAAGCCAGATAACGTTCACCACGATTACCGTAGCTATTGTCAGTCTTGCCACTACGATCGTCCCAGTTGAAGGACGGAGCAGCCTCCGACAAACCGACTTTAGCATTGCGGTTGGGCCGATAAGCTGTCGTATGGATAGCCTTACCTGTCTGTCCGTCAAAAACAGTGAGGAACTCATATCCACCTTGAATCTTACCACCGCTATCACGCCAATTCTTGCTATTGTTGACATTCTTGATGACATCGTGCGTACCTGCTGCACTGACATATTCGCCCAGGCCGTCCTTACTACCCGGAGCGGTCTTACACATCATTTCTGCACGGCCATCGCCATCGAAATCGTAAACCATGAACTGGGTATAATGAGCACCCGCACGAATGTTCACACCCAAATCTATGCGCCAGAGTTTTTCGGGTGTAGTACCGGCACCACCTGCCGTCCAGTCAACTTTGTAGCAATCAAGATAAACATTGCCCGTCTTTCCAGACTGAGAGTTATCCTTTGAGTTCGAGGGATCCCACTTGACAAAGATTTCATATTCACCGTCTCCATCCACATCGCCTACCGAGCAGTCATTGGGCGAATAGGTGTATGCTGTACCATCCAAAGTCCCTCCATTCGGACGGTCAAGATGAAGCTGATAGAAATAGCCTGTCCACGGAGCCGTAGCAGCTGTGGTATCCACCACCTCACCATCCATCTTGGTCACAATCTGATAACGGCTGGAGTTGCTTCCACCTGCATCATTGTAGCAGGTGACATCACGCAAATCTGCTTTCACCGTCTTACCGTCACGCAAGACATCAAAGGACATACGGTTCAAATCTTCGGTACCCAACAAACGCCAACTGACAAATTTGCCAGAGCCGTTACTGGAGGTCAGAGCCACCACTCCACGCCCGAGCTTCTCCATCTGGGACTCGGGTGTCACCTGTGCCTGAAGTGTGAAAGCTGAAGCTGCCAACACTATCAAACAAGATTTTCTCAAATTCTTCATAATTTTATATCTGTATATTAGTCAATAAAGTTTTTCTCTTTTATCCCAAAGCCTCCACCAGTTCATCTACCGTCAAGAGACTCTGCTCACCTGTAGCCATATTCTTCAGCATCACCTTACCTTCTGCCATTTCATTCTCGCCGACAATGGCCACAAAAGGTACTTCTTTGGCATTGGCATAGGCCATCTGCTTCTTCATCTTGCTGCTGTCCGGATAGATTTCGGCACTAACACCTGCAACACGAAGCCGAGCCAACACAGGCAGGCAATATGCCATCTCTGCAGCACCGAAATTGACAAAAAGCACCCGTGTTCCTGTAACCGCCTCCTTCGGATAAAGGTCAAGCTGGTTGAGCACATCAAAGATGCGGTCGGCACCAAACGAGATACCAACGCCCGATATACCAGGCATACCAAAGATTCCCGTCAAGTTATCATAACGGCCACCGCCCGTAATGCTTCCAATCTGTACATCCAATGCCTTCACTTCAAAGATAGCACCAGTATAATAATTCAATCCACGTGCCAGCGTCAGGTCAAGCTCTACTTCATTCTTCAAGCCCAGCGATGCCAAGGTATTCAAAATGAATTCACACTCTTCCACACCCTTCAAACCGACTTCACTAGCAGCTAGGACATTCTTCAATGTCACCAATTTCTCCGCATTGCTTCCACTGAGCAGGATAATGGGTTGCAATTTATCAATTGCCTCCTGACTAATGCCTTTGGATGCCAACTCGGCATTCACATTGTCAAGTCCTATTTTATCCAGTTTGTCTATCGCTACAGTGATATCAACGATTTTGTCGGCCTCACCGATGATTTCAGCAATACCACTGAGAATTTTACGATTGTTTATCTTGATGCACACCCGGATACCGAAACGGGTGAAAACCGTATCTACAATCTGCATCAGTTCAACCTCATTGAGCAACGAATCACTACCTACCACATCAGCATCGCACTGATAAAACTCGCGGTAACGTCCCTTCTGCGGACGGTCTGCACGCCATACGGGTTGAATCTGATAGCGTTTGAAGGGCAAGGCCAATTCCTCGCGATGCATCACCACATAACGGGCAAAAGGAACGGTCAGGTCATAACGGAGCCCTTTCTCGCAAAACTTCGATGCCAACTTGGCCGCGTTGCGGCTCAACAGTTCTTCATCAGTAAGTTCCTTGAAATAGTCTCCCGAATTCTGAATCTTGAACAACAGTTTGTCCCCCTCTTCACCATATTTCCCCATCAGAGTAGAAAGGTTCTCCATGGCAGGTGTCTCAATCTGCTGAAAGCCGTAAAGTGCATACACCTCACGGATAGTATTGAAGATATAATTGCGCTTCGCCATTTCTACGGGCGAAAAATCACGTGTTCCCTTTGGAATACCAGGTTTTGCAGCCATCTGTAACTTTATTGTTTGCTTAATTAATGATTCTTTTACTACTTAAGACAAAAAAAGCACCACATTCAACATGCAGTGCTACTCATCGGTGGGCGTTGACGGATTCGAACCGCCGACCCTCTGCTTGTAAGGCAGATGCTCTGAACCAGCTGAGCTAAACGCCCGAAAGGTATTTGCTTTGTTGAATCGAAAGAGCCAGTTTCATTTTGTGGGCGTTGACGGATTCGAACCGCCGACCCTCTGCTTGTAAGGCAGATGCTCTGAACCAGCTGAGCTAAACGCCCCTTA
>JAFXDL010000166.1 GCA_017516265.1 Bacteroidaceae bacterium | reverse complement strand
AGTGTAAAAAAGACCCACAGAGGGTCTTTTTTTCCGCTGTTCACCAATTTTCAAATAATCCTTAGAAATTCGCAGATTTGCCATTGAGATTCTAATTGAATAGGTATATAATATTGCTAACTTTTGGCAATTGAGCAATGAAGGAGACTTCTCTAATGAAAACAACCAACAAAGAACTGATCAGCATCATCAAGCGTGTGGTTATTGCGATCCTGCTCTGCGTGATGATGTTTTCCATTGCAAAGATCGTCAGCTACTATGAGCAGAAAGCTGCTGCTGATCAGATGCAGGACGATATTCTTGCTGAGCATGTCACCCCCGATGACTCTCAGGCCCCCGATCCCGTTGTGTCCGAGGATGATGAGACAGCCGTTGACCCTGCTGTTCCCGAGGAGGAAGAAACTCCCGATGACGAGGCAAACGCAGAGGGCGATACCACCAGTGAGCCCACCATGTCCCAGAGCGCAGTCACTACAGGCGGTTCTGCTGTAAATTATGCCGATGGCTCTGATGGTGTCAGCGTTGACTTTTCCTCTTTGATCGCCAGATACCCCGATGTGGTGGCCTATATCTACGGCCCTGACACGAAGATTCAGTATCCCATTGCTTATTCCGGCGACCACTATTATCTCTACCGTGATCTGGACGGCAACGAGAATGTCAACGGCAGCATTTATCTTGAGCCCCTCTGCGCCACCGACTTCTCCAGCCAGAACACTCTCCTCTACGGTCACCACATGAAGTCCGGTCTTATGTTTGCCGGTCTTGCAAAGTATAAGAGCCAGTCCTACTACGATTCCCATCCCTATTTCTACATCTATACTCCCTATCAGAATTATCGACTGGATCTGTTTGCCGGCTTTGTCTGCCGTCACGATGACGAGGTCTTTGCCACTTCCCTTACTCAGTCTCAGCTGACCAACATGGCAGCGAAGTCCACCTTTAGATCCAACATTGGCGTCCCCAGCGGAAACGTGGTGTCTATGTGTACCTGCTCTTATGAGTTCGACAATGCCCGTTACGTAGTGGTAGGCGAGTTGGTTCCTATTTATTAATATTGGTCTTTAAATCTACAAAGGGAGAGCCAAACGGCTCTCCCTTTGTTATTTGGCATCTCATTAGTCCTCGCGCTTCTTACTGAGAGTCACAGTACCCACGGCAGCAGCAATGCTCATTCCAACGTACAGAGTAACGCCTGTATCGAAAGTCTTGGGAGACTCAATGGGCTTATCCTCAGTAGTGGTAGTGGTGCCGCCCCAGTAGATGGGATAGATAGGTGTGGTAGTACCGCCTTCATCAGCATCATCCCAAGAAATCACAAAAGGAGAAAAACTTGGAGTTTCAAAGCGGATACCGAACTCAGTGTATTCGCCCTTGATAACGGAATAAGAACCATGATTATCCGTATAATGGTGGATCATCGGACTCTTTCCGGTTTTCTTCAGCTGAGAGGCAATCTCCCAAGTCATTCCGTTACAATAACTGTAGGGGATGTAGACGACATACCCATCCGTTATGAGTTCGGATGCCTTCAACTCAATGTATAGCTTGTTCTCGTTACCAAGCTGTGGGTAACGGATACCCGTCAAAGTCATTGATACCGTACTCTCAATCGTAGGTTTCTCCACAGGCTCCGTTACTTCTTCCACACTTTGACTATCAGTACTCCAAGCAAAGTCATCGTTATTCCCGTAGAGATAGGTAATACCAAGAGATTGTGTGCCAGCCTCATCACTGTACCACTCTACAATACGCTCGGTGTAGTTCCTCGTATTGGAGAAATAGACCGTCATACTTTCGCTCTCCAACTCCACCTTTCTCACATTAGCAATGGGAATTGTGTAACCCTCGGAGTTGTCCACAGAATTGAGAGGACTTGCTTGGAGGAGCGAAATGACATTTTGAGGAGTGCGGAAGCAAGCATCCTGATTTGCCACATAGTTCACTCGGCGATATGTTTTTGCGCCATCAGGAACTTTCATCTTCATTCCGGACAGCAATTCCTCAACCGTAGGGATTACATCAGAAGTAAAGCTAGTATGGAATCTGCCCATAGTTTCTTCATAGAAAACCGTAATACTGCTAGAGGGTTTGGTTAGTGTATAGTCTGTGGGAACGCCACCAATATTTAACATATAAGGATGATGACGTCCTACCGCATAGGTAAGTTGTTCATACAGAAACGAACCATCAGTATTATTTTTCCAAACAAACTTGGCCGTATTACCACCGATGTAATACAAACCATACATATCATAGGTGTTTTGCACAAGAGAATATCCATCAGGTGTCGCAACTCTAAGATAACCAACCTGACCATTTGTACCCAAGGCAGGACTATCTACTTTGGCTTGCACAGTCACAGAGCCATCTACAATAGTAACATTCCACTGGGAAGTATCTAAAGGTGATGCATCAGCTGCCTGCATAACAGTAATACGGTTAGCAGGCACAGGTGCAAATTCTTTCTTTTCCACCTCGTGAACAAACGCCTCATCTACCACAACTTGATAGCGGAGCATCCATTTAGCGATAGGTATATACTGGCTATTACAATAGTTCGCCACAATATACATACCATTAGGAGAGACTGTCGGAGCAATGACCACACCGTTCTCCCCTGCATTGGCAGCAGCCAGCGGGATAGAATATCTCACATAGTAGGCCATTGGCTCATAGCTCAACCTATTTTCGATGTAATTCTGTACTTGCTCACTGGTAAGATTGCCGTTCAATCGGGAAACACCTGTCGCGCCATCCGGCGGTGCAGGCATAGTGACATTCATCACAATATTGTTGCCCATCTGAATATTATTGTAGGCTGCTTCCCAGTTTGCCTTTGACCCCTTCAAAACGTGAATGGTCAGCATACCATCCTCATAGGTGTAGGTATAGTCCTCCCCTTCCACCAATCCCGTAGGGAATTCAATGGTAAGATCGGTCGCAGTGGGAGCAGCATAGCCAGCTGCCGCCAATCTGTCGAACACACTGGGGGCACTGCTATCCGTTTCCGCCCAAGCGATCGTGGGCAGCAAACTCAGCGTCATGATCAGTGCTAAAACAAGGGCTGTGATTTTCTTCATTCAAAACACCTCTCCTTCAACATTGCACTTATACGGGTGCATTATCATCGTATCACTATCATAAAATACTGTCAAGGAAAAATGCGCCTAAACAGGTACAAATCCTTGTATTTATGAGGTGATAGCATGAACGCAATGTTTGAAAAAGAACTTGGGCAACGGATTCGCTTTTTTCGTGAAAAGAAGAAGCTTACGCAAGAGCAGCTCTCTGCACAAATGCAAGTGAATGGATGTGACATTACCCGAAGTGCCCTTGCCAAAATCGAAGCGGGACAGCGCCATATTTACCCCGATGAAATTCAACTGTTTGTGAGGCTCTTAAGCATAACCTACTCTGATTTGTTGGACTGATAACGAAAAAATCCCGTCCTTGCGGACGGGATTTTCT
>JAFXDL010000165.1 GCA_017516265.1 Bacteroidaceae bacterium | reverse complement strand
TAACTTCAAAAAAAGTAAGAGAAAATTGTTCTGTGGTGCAAATGTGGTGCAATTACACAAAAGAAAAATCGCAAGTGGCTATTAATTAGCGTCTTGCGATTTTTCTTCGTACTCGAAGCGGGACTTGAACCCGCACAGCCGTAATGGCCAAGGGATTTTAAGTCCCTCGTGTCTACCGATTCCACCATTCGAGCATCCTTTGTGGAGAGGGAAGAGCGGAAAACGAGGCTCGAACTCGCGACCCCAACCTTGGCAAGGTTGTGCTCTACCAACTGAGCTATTTCCGCATTTTCTTGAAGGTTGCTTCCTTAATTCGGCTGCAAAGATAAGGCAAATTCTTCATACGGCAAACTTTTTAGGCAGTTTTTTTCTTTCTTGTGTGTTGAGGTATCTATAAATTCAGGTTTGCCTCCAAATCGGTTATTAGACATCGCGAACATTACCGAATGATTTTCGAGTAGTTCTTTACTGGTTTCATCCAAAGCACACTCCCATATGCTGGCCTTGCAGAATAAGTTCATGGTCAGGGGGCACTAGCCGGGTACTTCCAGCCACTTCGACCAAAGGAACGGAAGTGATATCGCCACCACTGACAGCTACCATGCGACCAAACTCTCCACGGGCAATCAACTCTACAGCATGACTACCCATGCGGGTGGACAAAATGCGGTCAAAAGAGCATGGCGACCCTCCACGTTGGGTATATCCGAGAACCGTTTCACGGGCTTCGATGCCAGTCATCTCGGCTATGGTGGAGGCTATATACTCACCGGCACGTCCGGGATGAGGTGTAGGCAATCCCTCAGCCACTACTACGATGGCATAGTTCTTGCCATGTTGCATACGGTTCATGATAGCCTGACAGATATGCTGCATATCGTAAGGACGTTCAGGAATCAATATGACATCCCCCCCACTGGCCATGCCGCTATAGAGAGCAATCCATCCGGCCTTATGCCCCATCACCTCGATGACCATCACACGACGATGTGCACTGGCTGTACTATGGAGACGGTCGATAGCTTCAGTAGCAATACTGACGGCAGTGTGAAACCCAAAACAAAGATCAGTGCCAGCCACATCATTATCTATAGTTTTGGGAATACCGATGACAGGAATGCCTGCACGCGCCATTTTCCCTGCTGTCTTCTGTGTGCCATTACCCCCGATGCATACCACAGCATCCAGCCCCAACCGTTCTACATTGGCCTTCAATATTGCCGGTTTGTCTATGCCTGGTACAGCATGTTTTTTGCTATAAGGCTTTTCGCGCGAAGTACCCAAGATGGTTCCTCCCATAGTAAGCAAGCCTGTGAGCGAACGCTCGGTCATCACCTCAAAGTCCAAATCTATCAACCCTTTGAAGCCGCTATGTATGCCTATTACTTCCATACCATAGTTCTGTATCGCTGTTTTACACACACCACGTATAGTGGCATTGATGCCGGGACAGTCACCACCCGATGTCAAGATTCCGATGCGCATATATTCATACATTATTATAGGGCTATACAGGCTATAGATGGTATAGGATTTATACTATAAACAAAGCCTTTTTCCCCTTTAAAAAAAACTAAAGTTCCGCATTTGCTGAAACATTCGTTAAAATCAGCGTGTAAAGATAGGTATTTTCGGAAGTTTACACTACTTTTGTGGCCAAATTTTATCTTATTTTGAGCAAGAAAGGTAAATAATGAATATAACTGGACTAATCAGCAAGGGCTTCATCCCACGGCAACGTGCTTTGCAAGCCTATGATACTCAAGCAGAATCCCTGCAAGACAAACAGCTGAAAAAGCTGCTTGCCAAGGCCTGCCATACAGAATGGGGGCAGAAACATGACTATCGCACCATACACACTTATGAGGAGTACGCCCGACGTGTGCCTATCCAATCCTACGAAGACATCAAGCCTTATGTAGAACGCATGCGCCATGGGGCACAGAATGTACTGTGGCCCTCACAAGTAAGATGGTACGCCAAGTCATCGGGAACCACGAACGACAAGAGCAAATTCATCCCCGTGACCAGCGAAGGATTGAAGCAGATGCACTACAAGGGACCCGTGGATTGTGTGGCTTACTATTTACAGACGCGCCCCGACTCGCGCTTTTTTGAAGGAAAAGGCCTCATCTTAGGCGGAAGCCATGCGCCCAACTACAACCTCAAGCACAGTTTGGTAGGCGACCTATCGGCCATTTTGATAGAGAACATGAATCCTTTGGCCAACTTGATACGTGTACCAGCAAAAGAGATAGCCCTACTGAGCGATTTTGAAGAGAAGATGGAGCGCATAGCCCGCAGCACCATCAGCCAGAACATCACAAACATCTCGGGAGTACCATCGTGGATGATGGCCGTCATCAAGCGGATACTGGAGATTACGGGTGCACACTCACTGGATGAGGTATGGCCCAATCTGGAAATCTTCTTCCACGGTGGAGTCAGCTTTGCCCCCTACCGCGAGACATACAAGGAGCTCATCCGCAGCTCACGCATGCAATATCGCGAGACGTACAATGCCAGTGAAGGATTCTTCGGTGTGCAGAACGATCCCTCTGACCCGGCCATGATGCTGATGCTGGATTACGGTGTCTTCTATGAGTTCATTCCCTTGGAAGAATTAGATAAGCCCAACCCGAACATCGTGCCACTGACGGGCATCGAAGTCGGACGGAACTATGCTGTGGTCATCAGCAACCTGTGCGGACTGTGGCGATACCTGATAGGCGACACCGTACGATTTACGAGCAAAAACCCCTACAAGTTTGTTATATCCGGACGAACCAAACATTTCATCAATGCCTTTGGTGAAGAGTTGGTGGTAGAAAATGCCGAGAAAGGACTGCAAGCCGCCTGTGCCGCCACAGGTGCACAAGTGAGCGAATACACTGCAGCACCCGTATTCATGGGTACCGATGCCAAGTGTCGCCACCAATGGCTCATAGAATTCTCCGTAATGCCCGACACCATCGAACATTTCACCCAAGTGCTGGACGATACCCTGCAACAGGTAAACAGCGACTATGAAGCCAAACGCTACAAGGACATCACCCTGCAACGCCTGGAAGTAGTGCCCGCCCGCCCCGACCTGTTTCACGACTGGTTGAAGGCCAAGGGCAAGCTGGGCGGACAACACAAAGTCCCCCGCCTGAGCAATACCCGCGAATATATTGATGACATGCTGACATTTAATAATTAATACCGGATTATTTGGAACCAAGAAACCATAGCAAGCATATGCCCAACCAGTCCACATACAACAACTATCTGCTCGGAAGCCTGATGCTATTGATGATGATAATAGCATCATGTGCCCGTATGGGGTCACCTGACGGAGGTCCTTATGATGAAACACCGCCCGTGGTTGTACGGACCAATCCTGCCATCGGTGCCATCAATAATAAGGAAAGACGTATCGTTCTGGAGTTCGACGAATTCATCAAACTGCAGAATGCTTCAGAGAAAGTCATCATCTCGCCCCCGCAAGTGGAAGTGCCCGAAATCAAGACCAGTGGCAAGCGCGTCATCGTGGAACTGCTGGACACACTGAAACCCAATACAACCTATTCCATCGACTTCGGCGATGCCATCACCGACAATAACGAAGGAAACCCCATGGGACAGTTTGCCTTCACCTTCTCCACGGGTACCTCCATTGACTCCATGGAGGTGGCTGGTACCATATTGGACGCATCCAATCTGGAACCTATCAAAGGTATGCAGGTGGGGCTCTATGCTGACCTCTCGGACACAGCTTTCACTACTAAACCCCTTGAACGAATCTCGCGGACAGATGCCAGCGGACGATTCACCATCAAAGGAGTGGCTCCTGGTACTTACCGCATCTACGGACTCATGGATAGCGACCAAGACTACCGCTTCAGCCAGAAGAGCGAAATGGTAGCCTTCATGGATTCACTCGTTATACCCTACAGCGAACCGGCCATACGGCAGGATACCTTCTGGATTGACTCGCTCACCATCGACACCATCATCGACGTACCCTATACCAAATACCTGCCCGATGACCTTGTGCTCAAGGCTTTCAAGGAGGAGACCAGCACCCAATATATGCTAAAGAACGAGCGCCTCACCCCCAACAAGTTCTCCGTCTATTTTGCAGCCAAAGCCGACACACTGCCCACCCTCAAGGGACTGAACTTCGATGCTGCCGATGCCTTCATCATTGAGAAAAGCCAACACAACGATACCATTCACTATTGGCTCAAGGATTCGGCACTCATCCGCCTCGACACCCTGATAATGGCTCTTGACTACCTCTATACCGACACTTTGGGACAATTGGCACCACAGACCGATACCCTCTACCTGGCTCCCAAGAAAACCTTGGCCATGTACCAAAAGGAGAGGGATAAGGAGATGGAAGAGTTTCAGAAAGACCTGAAAAAGCGCCGCCGCCGACTGAAGGAAGGGGAAGTACTGACAGACACACTGCCCCCCATCAAATTCCTGAAACCCAAAGTGGGAAACATCAAGGATGTGTATGCCACCCTTACACTCGACTTCGATGAGCCCTTGGCACGCATTGACACACAGGCCATACACCTGCGCCTGAAAGTTGACACCCTGTGGAAAGACATTCCCTACCGATTCGAACTGGTGGACGGAAAAATCCGTCAATACCGCATACGTGCCGAATGGCGACCCGAACAGGAGTATGAACTCAGCATCGACTCCATGGCATTCACTGGCATCTACGGCCTCCATTCCGACAAGATGAAGCAAACCATGAAAATGCGCTCATTGGATGATTACGGCACACTGGCTTTCGACCTGACAGGAGGAGGAGCCAAAGCCTTGTCCCCCAACGCCTACGTGGAGCTGCTCAACAGCGATGACAAACCTGTTCGCCGCGAACCACTCGTGAAAGGACATTCCGAATTTTTCTTCCTCAATCCGGGAAAATACTACGCACGCATCATCGACGACACCAACGGTAATGACAAGTGGGACACTGGCATCTATGCCGACCATCTGCAGCCCGAACAGGTCTATTACTATCCCCAAATGCTGGAAGTACGCGCCCTTTGGGACATGCGGCAAGACTGGGACATCACCGCCCTGCCCATCGAGAAACAGAAACCTTTGGAGATAACCAAGCAGAAACCCGAAGAGAAGAAAGAACGACGCAGCAAGAATGCTGAACGTGAAGAACGGAAGAGAAAAAATAAATAACACACACACCACCCCTATCCCCTCCCTGCATGGAGAGGAGTGAATAAAGATAATAATCGCTTATGAAGAAGACAACACACACACCATCTGCCCCCCTTCATACAGGGAGGGGGTGGGGATGGATTTTTCTCCTGCTGATGCTCACCAGTTTGACCACCAGCGCACAATGCCCTGCCGTGAACAACGCTTTCAAGAGCGGCGAACAGTTGGACTATGAGATGTACTTCAACTGGAAATTCGTATGGATAAAAGCCGGTACAGCCCGACTGAAAACCGATGCCATTGCATTGACCGACAGCACCAATGGATTCCAGACCTCACTCATCGCCACCAGCAGCCGACGGGCCGACCACTTCTTCAAGATGCGCGACACCCTCATCAGCCGCATGACCACCCAGATGGAGCCTCTCTACTTCCGCAAGGGAGCCGAAGAGGGAAAGCGATACACCGTGGATGAAGCATGGTTCAGCTACCCGGGCGGAAAGAGCCAGGCCAACCAGCGACGCCTGCACAAGGACGGAAGCATCCGCACCGCACAAGACACTATGGACGAGTGCATCTATGACATGCTCAGCATCCTGCAACGTGCCCGCTCCTTCGACCCTAAAGATTATAAGGTAGGAGACAAAATCCATTTCCAGATGGCCACCGGACGCAAAGTAGAGAAACAGACACTCATCTACCGAGGAAAGAAAAAGTTCGAAGCCGAAGACGATGATGAAACCGTCTATCGTTGCCTTGTCTTCTCCCTCGTGGAATACGACAAGAAAGGGCGCGAAAAAGAAGTCATCACCTTCTACATCACCGACGACAAGAACCACCTGCCCGTCCGTCTCGACCTCTTCCTCAATTTCGGTTCCGCTAAAGCCTTCCTCAAGGGAATCAAGGGCAACCGCCATCCGCTGACATCGATTGTGAAGGAGTGATACAGAAACACCATACAACCAGTTAGTTGCCATAGAAAAATTCTTTGATGCGGATATGAAGGATTTGTAGTGGCAGATATTAGGATTCTATCTCCAACCTGCCGTCTCCTTTCGAACAATTGCGTGAGACAGATGCAGAGGATAAAGAATAGTGAAACCTACATAAATTACTTATATATGACTATTAAATCTTTTATCACAAGTTGTCTCCTCTGCTTCGCCATAACGGCTACAGCACAGCAGCAGACAGAGAGTTTTTCAGGCAATGTTATCGCTGATGAAGGAGCTTGGTGTTGGTTCGCTGACCCACGTGCCATACATTACAAGAGTGCCGATGGCGAAATTGATGCGGCATACATCGGATATATTGATGTGCACGGAGCAATCAAGGCTTCACAGATTGACTTCAAGGCCAATACCGATGGGATGCAACAGGACGTGCTCGTTCGTTCACGTTTCCAACCGGATGACCATAACAACCCAACATTCCTTGTCCTTCCCGACGAGCGAATCATGATATTCTATGCACGCCATACTGACGAGCCACGTTTCTACTATAGGATATCAACCAAGAAAGGCGACATCACATCGCTCGGCGAGGAACATGAAATCAAAGTGGCAAACAACACCACGTACCCTTCACCATTCATCCTCAGTGATGACCCGGACCACATCTACCTTTGTTGGCGCGGTATCAACTGGCATCCGACAATAGCAAAACTCTCTTTACCTGATGATAACGACAACGTAAAAGTCGAATGGGGCCCCTACCAGATGGTTCAGAGCACAGGCGCACGTCCGTATGCAAAATATCACAGCAATGGCAAGGATAAGATTTATGTAGCCTATACTACCGGACACCCAGACAATGAATGGCCCAATTGGTTGTACTTCAACACCATTAATCTGAACGCAAAAACCAATACTGATGGCACTGTAACAACAAATCCCCAGCTTGCAGACTTGAAAGGAAACGTGCTTTCAACCATCGCAAACGGAGTATTCGAGGTGAGCAAGACAAGCACCTATAAATCTACATACCCTGGCACAATCCTCGATGCCCCCACAAGCTATCGTGACTGGGTGTGGCAAATAGCTCTCGACAAGAACGAGAATCCTGTGGTAGCCATGGTTCGCATATCCCAAGATAAAAACAGTCACCAATACTACTACGCACGATGGAACGGCACAAATTGGAAACTCACAAACCTCGCGAACGGAGGTGGCAAATTCCATCCTTCGAACACAGAATACTGCTACAGTGGCGGTATGGCCCTCGACGAGGCTAATATTAACGACATCTACCTGTCAATCCCTACTACAAGCGAAACTACAGGAACAAAGATTTACGAAATTTGGAAATACACATTGGACGATAATGGTAGCGTCACAGCCAAGGAGCAGGTGACAAAGAACTCTGCCCTCAACAATGTACGTCCATTCGTACTCCCAGGATCAGGCGACTCCAAACTGCGTCTGACATGGATGCACGGCGAATATGACTACTGGTTGGTAAGAGTCGGTTATCCACGCGGCTACCCCACAGGTATCAATACCGACTACCAGTTGCCTACACCTGAGCTCGTCACCCTAGCACCCGAATTTGAGCAAGTTTGGAACAAGGATATGACAAGTACGAAGACTGTAAAGATTGATGTCGAAAGCAGAAATGAATTCACCATCATGATGAATTGGAGCATCGACCACAACAACTACGGCGGTACACTCATGAAGATGAGCGACTTCGAATACGGTCTTGACGCTACAACAATGAAGCCATACGTAAAGACTGGTGGAACCACCTACTGGAGCCAGAACCTGCTCGGCACATCCGATGCATGGGCCACCCAAAGCAGCGGTACTGACGGAAAGTGGTATCTCACCAAACTTGATGTCTGGAACGCCACATTCACGTACGACGGCAAGACACTGACAGTCTATCGCGAAGGTTGGATAGACCAGAAGTTTGAGATAGAAGGTCTCAAGCTCGATGACCTCACCGCCGGCGGGTTTGAAGGCAAACTGGTTTCGGCTAAAATCTACAAAGGAGCGTTGCAACAGGCTGATATCCGCGCAACGATAAACTCAGGATTGCTCGAGGCCGTATCCCTCCCATCAGCAACCTATTCAGACATTGTTCTTCCGGCATCCATAGGCAGCAAGAATCTTGTATGGACATCAAGCAACCCCGATATCCTCACGGTCACCGGTGAGGTTTTCTATCCCGCAGAAGCAACTGATGTCACAATGACAACGTCTGTTGACGGCATGAACAAGGAATTTGTCGTAAAGGTCATGCCCCGCGATATCAACCAAAACCTCCTGCTCGACTTCGCGTTTGATGGCAAAGACGAAGGTCTGACTCTTCAAGGCAGTGCAAAAGCAGAAGGCATGCTCGACTTGTCTGCAAACACAGCAACAGGCTTCTCTACAAACGGATATGCCGTAGTCAAAGAGGGAATACTTGACAGTCTTCGCAGTTACAGTGTATTGCTCACAATCAAAGCCGACGCACTCGACAAGGCACCACGCCTGTTCGACTTCGGTTCTGCATCGGGAAACAGCCTTTTCCTTCGTGCCAATCCCCTTTCTGCAGGTATCAAGTACAACGGTGGAACCACGACAATGGTCACCTCAGCCACTATTCTCGAGAAAGACAAGGAATACAAACTTGCCGTCACTTTCAACGCAGCAACAAAGACAACCACTATCTACATTGATGGCAAGGAGGATGTGAGCGGCACTGCCAACCAATACGAAGCATATATGCTTGCCAAGATTGCAACAGACACTCGTAACTACATAGGCCGCACTCAGTGGTGGGACACAAACTACTCTGCTGACAATGTCGATTTTGACGGCACAATAGACAACTTCCGCCTCTACAACACCACACTCACCCGCAAGGAGATTTGCGAACTCCAAGGCATAGAGTACAAGGAAAAGGAATACCCCACCGCACTTGTCAATGGAGACTTTGAAGGCAAATACAGTGTGATGCAGGGGTCTGGAGTAAATTCAGACCGTGCCATCTATATTCCCGAAGGATGGGACATCAGCTATGCCAACCCCAACAACAATGACCTGACAGCCTTGCAAAGCGGAGACCTCTACTTCTCAAACTTCTTTGCCTCACGTCCAAGACCAACCAACGGAGGCACACGCTCTTATTGGGTGAGACAGAACTGGGGAGAATCAACCATCATGTTCTCACAGGAAATACGTCTGCCCGAAGGAAAGTATGAACTTACTGCTGATATATGGAAATCGGGATTGGGTGGTAACGGCATCGTTTTTGTACAGATAGGGAATGGCGCACGCACCGAGCTCACCCCTGCCAACAATGCAGAAGCCTGGCAGCAGGTAAACCATTCATTCGCAAGCGATGGTAGAACCACCACCACTATCGGTTTCTACGCCGTACACACAAGCAATGGTTCAGAGAAGATTTTGGGATTCGACAACATTGCCTTGGCATATACTCCTACAGCAATCAAAAGCATCCCCACCACATCCGCCGGAATGATGAACGTATATACCCTTGACGGACGATTCGTCAAAACACAAACCAACAAAGAGGAGGCCAAACAAGGACTCGCCCCAGGCATATACATCATCGGCAATGAAAAGGCTGTCGTCAAATGACCGGACGAAAAATCTACTACATCACCTACCATTTCACCCACCAGTATCTCTCCAAAGGAGACCGCACCATCACGTAGCGAGCAAATCAGCAACACCTATGCGAAAAACATACACCGCATGAACAATGAGGAGATTGCCAACCTCTGCATCACCTCATCCACCATGCCAAGACATCCTTCAAAAATCAGAAGAAATAAAGAATATGTTTTTAGAGAAAGGTTTTGAGTCTTAACCTTTCAAAGAGATATAACAATATAACAGGCGTACCCGTGAAGGATACGCCTGTTACGATTTACAATCATCAGTTTAAAGCCTGGTTCCTATCTAGTTACTACGGAGTGTGGCATAAGACGAATTGATGCCACAGTCAGTAGTTGTCGATGTCAGATAGGTATATCCTTCTGACGACACTTTTATTGTTATAGGTTTAGAGGTTGCAGCTTCACCAGTTCCATAAAACATATTAAACACTGAAGGATTCCCTGCAAAAGAGAAATTAGACAAGTCAAGAGAAGACAAGCCCGAGCAACAAAAGAACATATAACTTATATCTGTCACATTCCCAGTGTCAAAGCCACTTAAGTCAAGAGAAGACAAGCCCGAACAACGATTGAACATATTACTCATATATGTCACATTCCCAGTATCAAAGCCACTAACATCAAGAGAAGACAAACCATAACAACCGTAGAACATATAAGACATATATGTCACATTCCCAGTTTTAAAGCCACTTAAGTCAAGAGAAGACAAACCCTGACAACCGTAGAACATATAACCCATATCTGTCACATTCCCAGTATCAAAGCTTCTTAAGTCAAGAGAAGACAAGACCGTACAATCGTAGAACATATAACCCATATTTGTTACATTCCCTGTGTCAAAGCCGCTCAAATCAAGAGAAGACAAGCCCTTACAACCAGAGAACATCCCACGCATATCTGTCACATTCCCAGTGTCAAAGCCACTTAAGTCAAGAGAATACAAACTCCAACTACTATCGAACATATATCTCATATTTGTCACATTTCTTGTGTCAAAATCTTCCCCAAAATATATTCCTTTGATTAAGCCCAATGCATAAAACATATTAGAACAGTCTGCATTTGCCAAGAAACCCGCTTTCGAGGTATGAATTTCAAGAGTAGAAGAATTGTTCACAGCATACGCTTTTGTCCCATTCTCATCCGTAAAGAGCACAACATCTGAAGTTGCAGAACTGTTTGCTACAAATCTGATGCTTTCGTATCCAGAGGAAACGCTCGACAAAGCCTTCTGAACATCACTTCCCTTGGGCAACAAGAACATACTTTCCTCCATGGTCACCTCGTACAGTTTTCCTGCTTTGAAAGTGGTTCCTATGTTCGTCGAAAGATTATAATCAGTTCCATTTGCATCCGTCAGCGTGACAGTCAATGCTGCACCATCGTCCAATGCCATAGGGGGAAACATCATGTAAAATGTTCCCGTTTCGCCTTTCACACCTGAACAATTTTCCAAAGCAAGACAGAGCGAAGTGGAAAGGGCATCTTCATCAGGGACAAGAGCTACAGTTTCAGCTGTCAGGTCATAAGAACCAGTCGTCGGTATGACCGCATCGGACGCTGAAATTGTCAACTGCGTATAGGCTGCCGTTTGGGGATACTCCAACTTGAAGACAACAAAAGCGCCGACATGATGAAACTTGAAGCTGACAGAACCTTCGGCAGGTGCAACTGTCCAATCTGAATATGTGTAATCATAAGCACCCACATTGCAGGCCGTCCCCTCTTGCGACTGTCCCAAGTAAGTGACCGCTATTTGGGTCTTCATCTCGGCCGATTCAAAGTTGGCCTTGTCAAAAGGATAATAAGCATTGTAAGTCAAACCCTCCTTCAAAGCCCAATAACCGCCATCAAACTGAGCTTTTGACAGACCTATTTGGTCTGAAGGTATTTCAAATGGTTCTTGATAACCTTCACGGGGAAATATGCCAATTGCATCGCCATCAGCCCAAGTAATAGCATAGTTATTAGCAGGATCTACATTGGTACGTGTGGAAACATCACCAACAAATTTATCCACTGAAAAATATACTTTACACTCCTCATTTGTGGGTAAGAATTTTTCACTCTCTTGACACGATGCGAAAAAAGAAAGCAAACATATGGTTGCCAATTCTTTCTTATAAATACAGAATTTCATAATTTCATTTTTATTCATTAAACCTAGTTCCATGGGTCTGTTTCCCCATAAGGGTCACTTGCTGCAAAACCTTTTTCTACTGCAACTTCGATAATCTCAATTTG
>JAFXDL010000164.1 GCA_017516265.1 Bacteroidaceae bacterium | reverse complement strand
TACCAACTGAGCTATGGCACCATCGTTTTTTGAATGCGGGTGCAAAGATACTGCTTTTTTCGGAAATTCCTAACGTTTGAGGGAAAAAATTCACAAAACATTTGGTTTTTCATCAGAAAGTACGTACCTTTGCACTCGCAAAACAGCGGAAAGTAGCGCAGTTGGTAGCGCACTACGTTCGGGACGTAGGGGTCGGGCGTTCGAGTCGCCTCTTTCCGACATAAGGCGATAATTGATGAAAATCAGTTATCGCTTTTTGTTTTTAATTGTCTCATCACAAAGTCACAATGTTCCATCCTGTACCAAGAGAGAGATGTCAAAAATAAGATTTGGCACGGATTACACGGATTACACAGATTTATCTTTCAGTTCTAGACCCGAAAAAATTATAATTTATCTGTGTAATTCGCGTAATCCGTGCCAAGATCAAATGGCATTATTCTGACACATGCCTCTTTTTGTATAAATCCTAAGATTTACTTAAAAGGCAGATACCAGTTCTTGGGATCCAAGAGGCTCTTTGCCGGATTATTGTCCTTGAGCTTGTCAGCAAACCAGCGAGAACCGAAGTCTGCACCATACAGGCCTGCTTCGTTCTTGTGGCGGGCAATACGCTGGAGGTCATAGAAACGGATTCCTTCGAAAGCCAGTTCCTTGGCATACTCATCACAGAGAATGTCCTCCATGGCATTGATAGAGTCTTGCAAAGTCATGCCATTCTGGATACCGAACTTGGCTTCCAGTTCCTTCAGTTTCTCACCGATGATTACATCAGGCAAATAGTGGTGGTTGTTCTTTGAACCTACAGCCGTAGCTTGTGAACCCGCCACAGACATGTTGTTCTCCACACGGACAGCATTTATATAACCTGCACCATGATGGTGAATACCATATACCAAATCCGGAGTGAAGAAGTTACGATTCTCTGCATTGAGGAAAGGAACCTGCGTAGAAAGCAAATCCACAGAAGCCTGTGTCATGTACTGATGCTTGGCATAGACACTATCTCTACCGGGAACCAATTCCTCCAGATAAGTGGAGATACCGTTACGCAAGATGGCAAAAGCTGCATCAGGATGTCCCAGACGGTTGAGCGCCTCGGCCAAATGAAGGTAAATGGTAGTGGTACGGAACAGATAGACATTGGCATTCTTATGAGCCTTACCTATATATACCTTGGTTGTATCAGTAGCATCCAAATTAAATATGGCAGCATCACGATCTCTCGCATAACGACCATCAGCATAGTTTGCACGTCCGTCACCAGCCTTCCAAACTTTCACCGTATCGGGGTTTGTTGCATTAATGTTAACCGTATTGTACGGATAATAATAGAAGGCACATGTGTCAGTCAAGGCACGATAGGCCGCAGAGGGCTTAATCTGTATTTCCTCAACGCGGGGACAATTTTCTGCACCATCAGTAGAATAATAGTCATAACCAAAAGCCAAAGGTATGTTTGTCGTCTGGCCACGCTGCGAACTGACAGCCATGGGAATATAGGTCAACACATCATTCGGAGATGACAAATCTGAAAAAATCTCATTATATTGCGTCACAAAACTATTAAAAGTAGTTTGAAGGTCATTCGGATAATAATCTCGTGAAACAACACCTGAATAAAGGCGGTCTCCTGCATTCAGATTTTCAGCTACCAATCTATTGTCACAAAGATACTTGGCATAAGACTGTGCGGCCTTCAGCCACTGTCCGTCTTCCAGATACATTTCTCCCAGAACAACATCTACAGGGACAAAGATACGACGGAAATTAATGCCTTTCTCCACACCCCAGTTAGTAGTACCTACAGACCAGTTACCCAATGCAACATAGGGAACTTCCAATCCTGAGAATCTTTCAAGTCTCGGAGCCAACTCAGCCACAATCTCAGTCAAGGTCTTCTTGGGGAAGTTGGCTTCGTCAATCTGAGAAATGGCCGTCAACGGTTCGGTATAGAAGGGGATTCCCACTTCATTACCACCGTATGTGCGTGCCAACTGCAAGTAAGCCCATGCACGCCATGCCTCTACAGCTGCATACTCGTTGATGGATACATTCGTCGAACCGATGTAAAGCGACGTATCGCGGTTTGCCAAATAATAGTTGCAGTTGTTGATTACCTTATAATATACGTATGCACTGTCATACTTGTTGGTCGTAGTGGCAGAGAAGTCGGCCAACTGACGAAGGTTGTTGTCAGTATGCTCCGTAGTAGTCACCAAATCACCACGCATTTCACCGATGAAGAAATATTGGTCGGCCACCTGCTGCATGGCTTGTGCGATACCCAAGGCATAGAAGACAGAGTCTGTCTTGTTGCCAAGTTCGGGGTCAATGACCATGCTGTCGTTTTCGGTCATCAGCATATCTTCGCACGAGGTGGTAGCGAAGAGACCGAAGAAGGCCATAAGACCCACCCCCATGCCCCTCCCAAGGGAGGGGAGTAAATGGTTCGAACTTATCTTGTTCAAAAGTTTTGTAATCATAATTCTTACTGTTTTAGTATTAACTATATTTATTATTTCTAAAGCTATCCACTCCCCTCCCCTAAGAGGGGCAAGGGGGTGGTCCGCTTTTACAAATTAATCTTCAAACCAAGCACAAATGCACGGCTCAAGGCAATGTTTCCACAGTCGATACCCTGATACATGACACTGTTGCCAATGCTGAATTCAGGATCGTTTCCTGTATATTTGGTAAGAGTAAAGAGGTTCTGTGCCTCACCCCATACCGAGAAGCCTTGCAACCATGAAGTCCATGACTCGGGAACAGGCACCTGATAAGTCAGTCTGACGTGCTTCATGCGGAGGTATGAACCATCCTCAATCCAACGGTCAGAGAAGCGGTTGTTGCCCATGGGGTCACCGAAGGCGAGTTTGGGCAATGTGGCCTGCTGGCCTTCATAACGCCAGTGTCCCACTTCAGCCACCTGCTGGTTGTAGAAGTTGCTACCGCTGTTCAAGATGCTACGCTGGTAGTTATAGACATCCCCACCGATGCTGTAGTTGAAGCCCATATCAAGAGTCAAGTTCTTCCAGTTGAGTGTAGCAAAGATGTTACCGTAGATGTCGGGGTTGGGATTACCGATGACCGTCTTGTCAAGTTCATTGATGCAGCCATCCTTGTTCAAATCTACAAACTGTACGTCACCGGCAGTAAAGTTCTGCTTGTTTCCTGCTGCATCCAGCATATAGAGGTATCCTCCGTTTCCTGCATTCATGGCTTCAGCCTCTGAAGCGAGGATTCCCACAGTCTTGTATCCATAGAACAGACCGATAGGATTGCCTACGCTGACAAGCACATTGTTCTTGCCGTACACTGAGTTGCAATAGTCGGTACCATTGAACACCTTCACACCATCCACAAATGACTGTCCGGGCAATGAAGTGATTTCATTCACATAACGTCCCACACTGGCACCCACTTCAAGAGTCAGGTTCTTGGTAGCTATGGGCTTACCAGTAACGGTCAGTTCAAATCCACGGTTCTCCAATTTACCACCGTTTGTCCAATACTGGTTGATACCAGAGATGGGCGTGCTGAAAGTCTTGTAAGTAAGCAGGTCAGTAGTCTTATGCAAATAGAAGTCTGCACCCACAGTCAGGCGGTTGTTCAGCATATTAGCCTGCAATCCCACATTCCATTTGGTAGTTGTCTCCCACTTGATTTCATCGTTACCGATGTTTGTCAGCTGGATACCGATAAAATTGTAGTTGTAGCGCACGGATGAGAACGAAGTACGTGCCGCATAGTTGGAGATGTCATCGTTACCGCTCATGTCGAAACCGGCATTCAGGCGCAAATAGTTGATGGCAGAGTTCTGGGGGAACCATGCTTCATTGCTCATCACCCAACCAAGTTGTACGCTGGGGAAGATGGCCCACTGTGTACCGAATGCCTTCACACCACCCTCTGCCTTTTCACCAAAGCGGCTGTTAGCCTCGGCCAACAGAGAGACGGTAGCAAAGTAACGGTTACGGTAGTTATAGTCACCCGAAGCATACCACTGCATGTTCTTCCAGACATCGTTGGCACCCGAGAGGTTGGAATATCCCTTTGAAGGGTCAGCCGTCAGATAAGGATTCTTGTCGTTCTCCGAGTTGCGGTACTGCGTCTTGGCATCGCTACCATCGTAAGCAAAGTAATTGTAGCGGAAACCTCCGAAAGCAGACACCGAATGAGCACCATACTTGTTGGACCAGTTGAAATAGGTATTGCTCAACACGTTGTTTTCCTTAGAGAAGAGCGAAGCAGTAAGGTTATACACCGTACCCAAACCTTCAATCAGGAAAGGAGGTACACCTTCTGACGGACGGTAGTAACGCTGTGAGTTACGGTTCAACACATAGCTGAATTCCGTAGTCAGTGACAAGTGCTTGTTGAAAGTATATGTCGGTGCAATATGCACATTAAAGAAGGTGTTCTCCACCTTGTTCTTGTTGTCACCGTGTGCATTATTGATGATGGCAGTCGGGTTGGCCAATGAATAGTAGTAATCATTGCCATACAGTCTCTGGCTGAGGGGGCTGAACAGACGGTCATACTCCGAAAGCAGATGAGTGAATCCACCGACATGCTTGTTGTACTGATACGGAGTCACCAGGGGCGACTTGATAGCAGCCAGATTGGCAGGTGAAGTCACAGTTCCGGCACCCAAGTCAGCAGCAAAACCATCGTCATACAAATTGTTGTTGGTACGCGAGAACGACATGTTGAACTTGGTCTTCAATTGCTCCAAAATCTCAATGTCGGTATTGAAACGTACATTCAAACGGTCAAAGCCGGTATTTTCTATCGGACTCTCAGCATCCACATAACCTACAGAGAGGTTGTACATGCCCACATCGTCACCACCCTGCACGTTGATGTTGTAGTTCTGGGTTATGGCCGTGCGATAAACCTCATCCTGCCAATCCGTATCATTGTGGTACATCTTGTAATAATAACCGTTGGGGTCATCATTCAGAAAGTTGAAGACCACATCGCGGTTTTCAGACTTCTTCAGTGCCGCAATCGTACCCAACATTTCGGTAGCATAGTTGCGATACTGGGCAGCATTCATCATGGTCTGCAACTGTGGTTTTAGCGTCACACCGGCCGAAATGTTGGCATCAATGCGGGTAGCCATTGAATGGCCGCGCTTGGTTTCAATCAGCACGACACCATTGGCACCACGTGCACCATAGAGGGCTGTAGCATTCTTCAGCACCCGGATACTCTCAATATCTTCCGGCGAGATGGTAGCCAGCATATTGAAGGCACGTCCCTGATGCAACACGGTACGGGCACGCTGCATGTCCATCTCCACACCATCCACAATCACCAGCGGTTGTGCATCGGCATTGATAGAACCCAATCCACGGATGAACATGGCATTACCGCCATCCACAGCACCCGAACGGCTGATGGAACGGACATCAGCACCCAGGCTCGAATGGATTTCATCGTCCAAAATCAGACCGCCACCTTTCACCTTGAATTCTTTGGAAGCGGTGTATTCAGTACCGTCGGTGTACATGCTCTTGAACTTATTGCTCAAGAGGCTCACCTGAATCCATTCGCCCACCTTATTGCTTTCAATAGCCACCTGCTGTGCCATGTAGCGGGGAGCCTGCACATAGAGCGAAGTGGCATAGTCGGGCAACTTGATGGTGAAGATACCCTTCTCGTCCGTCATCGCCGTATAGCGGTTGTCATTCAAGGTCTGTACACGCACACCGGCAATGGGAGTGTTCGTCACATCATCCACCACAATACCGGTCAATGTCACCAGATTGGCATCTCTGTCAATGGCCGCACGACGCTGCGGAACCTTGATTTCTGTCTGTTCTTCTCCTGCTCCATTTGCGTTGTCCTGAGCGGAAACAGCCGGGCAGAAGCTCATAGCCAAAGCGCAGAAAGAGAGTCTGAGACCCTGTCGCTGCAACATATCTATTATTGTCATTTTCATATCTGATAAATATTCTAAAATAGGCATTATTCTTCTTCAGTAGCCGCAACAGGGCGCAATATAATGTTTGCAATACGAAGAACCTGCTCATACTTTTTCTTGCTTGAAGACAAGAATGTATTCACAGAGTGCATCACCTTAATGTTGGGGTATGCTTTCACTCCGTAATAGCAAACGGGGAATGTGATACGGCCCAAATAGAGAGTATCCACTTTGTACTGACCACACTCAAAAGGCTCAACCTTCTTTATTGTGGCTGAAGTAGTCTGTACGGTCTCACCGTCAAAACGTCCGGAAATCTGCTTGTTATTGGCATCCGTATAGTTGATGTCAACATAGAGGGTATAAGGCTTACGCTCCTCCATCTGAAGGTCCAGATTCGGAACTGTCACCAAAGAGACATCATAAGTGGTCGAACGGACACCTTTTATATAGAAGTCCAATTCCGGTGCAAAGTTTGAACTGGCAGGAAGTGTAGTTTCCACCCAACCCATAGTCTCATTCTCACGATCAAGCACACAGAAAGAAGGATCAGGTTTACCAGGCATTACTACATTGGTATAAGAAGAACCGATAGCAGTAACAACACGAGCAAGCCCATAAGGAGTCTCTTGGGTCCTATCGTCACGTGTACGGATAACAGGTGCATAAGTTTCTTCAGACAAGAAAGGAATTTTGTTGATGATACGTGCATGACCATTACTCAACTTCACAATCTCCTCTGTAGCAGCATCCAATTCAGGCAGATTGGTCAAGCGATTCATGGTTGTAGAACGCAAAGTATCCTTTTCTGTAAAAGCTGTACCATTGGCCAACTTACGGTTATACTGTTTCTCTGTTTCAGAGTAAACCAAGAAGTTTGTCATGTAAAGTTTGGTAATGGAGTCAGTCCAATAGGCGGCCACATCCTGAATAGCGGCATCAGCAGGAGGAGCAGTCCATGAAATGGTGGTCTTACCCGTTGTGGCACTCAACTTTGAAGCTTTGTCCGTTCCCACATCCGTATGATTCAAGTCCTGATAATCCATGGTAGGAATAAACTTGAAATAAGAAGAGATGCGATTGTATGCCTCTTCCCAAGCCTCATTCGTAGGGACCAACACGGTATAGAGGCTATCTTCATTATCTAGCTGAGAATTCAGCATCTCTGTCACCAATGTATTGCGTACAATCATCACCGAGTCATCATAGTGCTGCACACCGTCACGGATGTCACCTTTCACCGAATTTGCTTCATCCAAGAAGATTCTCTCAAAATGCTTCACATACTGCAACATGCTGTCAGCCCGCCCTGTCATCTCGGCAATGTATTCATAGCCGTTGTAACGGAATACTGAAGGACTGGAAACCACATACAACAAACCGTTTGTGCTGGGATAGTTATACACGGAAGGATTCTCCACATTGGGCAAGATGCGCTGTGCATCGAAAGCCAATGAGGTGCTGTTCTTGCCTGTGAACTTCAGCAACTTCTCATTCAGCATATAGACAACCGTATCATTGGGGTCAGTTTCCCGATGGGAATAGTCCGCAATCAGATTGTTCAGGAACTCATGCACCACCTTTGCGTCAGAAACATTAGCCAAAGAGTCAGCACTGAACGAACCATTCACCGGTGCCCACACCGTATAGGTATGTGCGGCATCCAACACCTTGTCATAGCCTACTCTCTCCAGTACGGCCTTAAAATCCGACAATTCGGGATTTTCCGAGATATTCTCCCACAGTGTCCGGTCTGCAGCAGGGTCTGTAGCAGACGGCACTGTATTAAAATCGTCAAAATCGGAACATGATGCAGCTACCAACATACCACCGGCAAGCACCATCATCTTCATTTTATTCATATATTTCATTTTTACATTTACATTTTATTATTTACAATGTACTTTTTTATCCCCTCCCTCTGGGGGAGGGTCAAGGAGAGGCTTCCTTTAATACCAGTCCTCCGTCATGCTCTGACTGTTCACAATGTCAACAGGCACCAATTCGATAAAGTCGATGCTGAAACCAAGCTGGTCATAACCGGTCAACAAGTTCTTCAAGCGAATCCAATAGGTCTGGTTCTGTTCCAAGTGACGCACACCCAGAATCTTACGCATCATACTGGTACCGTAGCCCTCTTCGTAACGACAACAGTTACTGATGGTAGCAATCAGTTCGTCAGGCGAAGTGATACGGCTCTTGATTGCATTGTATGTACCACGTGAGAAACTGGCCGGTGCACGCATGTAACCGTGGTTACGCATAACCAGGTCAGAAGCCACACCGTAGTCTTCAAACTCATCAGAAAGCAGATAACCTGTAGCCAGACGGTCTGCATCAACACTTGAGTCGGGATAACGTGCATCCACGGGGATACCCATCGGCTGCATACTGCTGGGGTTGGTAGAGGTACCGATGTAGTACTGCTGCAAACCACTGTTACCCATAGGGGGATAGATGATACGGATTTCGTAGTCACCAGTCGGCACAGGAGGCAGGCGGAAGGCAAAGTCATTCTCGTCCCATCCTGAAAGCTGGTCAGCCTCCCAAGCACGCCAAGCACCGGTCGTGTACCATGAGAGTTTGGTCTTGGTGTTATAGCTTACCAGATTGTCAAAATAGTCCAACGGTAAACGAGTCTGGTCACCTGCAGAACCATTCAGGTTCATTGCACCAATTTCTGCGGTAGAGGCAAAGCGGATGTCATTATTTATCAGTTCATAAAGCATAGAACCCACATCAATACGCATACGTTCGTGAAGTACACCGTTAGGCACATTGGCATCATATACCAAAGGACGATCAATCGTGTGGATGTATCCGTTGTATGACTGGATGTTTGATTTGTTCTTCACTATCATACAGCCATCCTGCTTGATTTGGTGAGTGGCATCGCTACCGAACGTTCCGATTTCATCCGTCAGCGTATTGTTCTCGCGCCAACGGTTAATCCACAGGTTGGTTCGTACACCAGTGGGCTGGTACAGAGGTTGCCAAATCTTCATCAGCGTATGAGGCAACATGGTCTCGTAGTAGTCAAACGGTTCACCGCCGAAGGCATAGTTCCAGTTCTCATTGGCAGCATCCTGTGCATATACCAACTTGGAAAATGCCATACCGGCCTTGACGATGTGATAACGCACAAACATATTCACTACGTTATAGGTGTTCTCATAGTCATCACCCGTACTGATGGGATGCTCGGCCTTGCCCGGATAGTCATACCAGGCAGCGGCACCACCGTACCACTCCACACACTTGGCCTTCAAATCCTCAAAGTTATGGATACCCGCCTTGGCAAAGGCAGCACTGTCCTCTGCAAAGATGGTGAACTTGATTTTACACTCAGCAGGCACATAGAACTGGGTTGAAGCCCAGCTAGAACCGGGACGACCGGTCTTGTTGTCCAACTGATAGGTTCTGGGAGTACCATCAGCCTTGAGTTTCTTATCCACAGCCAAGGTATCCAACAAACCACACTTCTCAAGTGCTTCAAAGAAGAGTTTGAACTGCGGGTTCTTCTCTATCACCTCAGCCACACGGCGGGTAGTACGTGGAATCACATCCGTAATGACATGCACATAACCGTTAATCATTTCGTTGTCATACGAAGTCACCTCGGCCACATCGTTCAGACGCACGATACCGTCATCGCCCAACTTTGAGATGAACGGTGTGTTCATCATGGTTGAGATTTCTTTACCTGTATAGTTACTCAACACTTCGATGTATGAGTTCATCATGGCCGAAAGGTGATACTGGGCAATCTCTTTGCACTGCTCCACTGTCAATCCGTTCACGCTGTTTTCCGTCAAGCCATTGTTTGGTTCTTTGGCTTCTGGATCGTTGTAAAGACTATCAATATACTTCTCTACACCGCTGTTGATGGGGGCATAGCAGGTGTATTGTCCGTATGATGCCATCATGCGGTCATATCCCGAGCGGTTCAGGATGACATTGAACAGGCTGAAGATGGAGTCATTCTCCACCAGATAATCCTGAATGGTCTGCCCCGTAAAAGTGTAGAGGTTGGACTCATCAGGCTCCTTGTTACAAGAAGTGAAAGCTACCGTCGATCCCAACGCAACCCCAAGGGCTATTTTAACTATATTCTTGTTCATATTAATTTTGATTTATGATTTGTGATTTATGATTTGGATTTTTCACTCTTCACTCTTCACTTTTAATAATTCTTATCCATTGTCTCATTGTTCGAATAGACGGGATTCTGTATCAACAGTGCATTGACATCCATTTCATCCTGCTTGATAGGCATGTACAGATAGGGTTCTGTCGGCATCTTGGATGTCACACCCGAACCACCACCCGAGGTGTATTTGCGGGCAATGAGTTTCAACATTTCGTCGTAGTTCTTGGCAAATGCCCCACCCTGTTGTCCCAGAATGACATCATAACGCACGTCCGTCGTGTGGCGGTAGTTGTAGCGCAACATGTCAAACCAGCGCTTTCCTTCAAAACAGAGTTCGCGGGCACGCTCGTCCATCACCAGTTTCTCCAACTCCTCGGCTGTAGCCGTAAATCCACTAAAGATACCTGCCTGCTGACGGGCAAAAGCCGACATGTCAGCACCCTCTACATAATCAGCTGTAGATACTGCATACTTGGTAGAGTCAATAATGGGATACTTTGCAGGGTCAATCGAAGCACGATCGCTCACAATCTGTACTTGACGGACAGCCTCTACATTGAGTCCCGAGATCATCTGGTTCACCTCGTACATACGCAAAGCCACTTCCAATGAATCCTCTGGGTTATTTGCAGCTTCCATCTCAGTCAGCAGACTTTCGTTAGCCTTAACCTGCAACAGAGCCTTCTGTGCCAATGCTTCAGCCTTCATCAGCATCACATCGGTCACACGGTAGAACACCCAGTTCTGGTCATAGTCTTTATAAGGACGTGCCAACCTGAGTTGTCCGGTAGGTTCCTGATTCATCACACTCTGTCCATTCTCTGCGACAAACTTTCTGATGACGAAACCTTCTTCAGAAGAACCGTTGAAGTTGAACACGCTCTCAAATCCACGAACATCATACTTGTAGTTGGCATGGTTGAACACATAACTGTCACCAACGCTCACCGTAGCATATACACTGTTCGTATAGAACTGGGGCTCAGTGGAGTTGTTCTTATGCATATTATACACGATGCACAATCCCTCATTGTTGGTAAACTGCAACTCCAACAACGATTCTGAGTCGTTACCGTTCTTTGTGAAGGGATTGTAATAAGAATAATACTTATTCAAATCAAATCCGTCATCATCAAAATCCTCAAAAGCTCCGAATCCACCATTACCCGATGCATTCTCGCGATTGGCACGAATTTGATTACAGCAAGCGATACACTTGTCATAGCAGCTTTCGTCGCCATAGACGCTAGCTTTCCACAAATAGACATCAGCCAACAGTGCCAACACACCGTCACGTGTAAAGTATCCGCAACGTGTCCAGTCCGTCAACATCTGGCTTGAAAGGGTATATCCCTTGACCTCTTCCAAATCTGCAATAATTTGGTCAAGAACTACACCTGGAGCCGACTGCGGAACATTCATCTCCTGTGAGCTGAGCTTGTAAGGCTCCAAAATCAGAGGCACATCACGGAACACACGCACCAGATAGAAATAGCACAATGCACGCAATGCTTTCATCTGCCCCACATTGTTACGATGGTCACCCTCCAGATAGTTGGGGTCAATGTCCATCACACTGGCCGAGCGGTCAATAACGAGATTACAGTTATTGATGACAGAATAAAGCCCTCCCCAATCTGCATATGCATTGGTTGTCAACATATTGGCTGAATTAATCTGATTGAGGCTGCTGTTGTTCAATTTTGTATTAACATTCAATTCGTCAGAGCGTGATGTCCATACAACGAAACGCTGTTGCAGGTTGCTGCTTGCCAAAGAGGCATAGGCACCATTGACCATCATGGCCACATCGCTCTTTGTCTGCCAGAAGTCCTCTTCCACCGTCTTGTTGTCGGGAAGCAGGACGGTATCCACACAAGACACCATGGCCAAACCGGATAAGATGAGAGAACTCAGACCCCATCCCTTCCTTCCCCAAGGGGAAGGCGTAATATGTCTTGTTACCTTATCAAATAGTTTCATTATCATAAATTCTTTTCCTATTTATAACTGTACAAAGTACAATTCTTGTTATACATATATTTCGACATTCCACTCCCCTCCCTTGGGAGGGGCAGAGGGTAGGTCTTCTATTTTAGAATCCTATAGCGACGTTAGCCGTGAAAGACTTGGAACGCGGTGTCTGCGACTTGTCGGTAGCCAATCCCCATCCGCCAGTAGAGATTTCAGGGTCAACACCAGAGTACTTCGTCCAGCAGAAAAGGTTGTTTACGGTCACATAGAAACGCAAATCGTTGAGTCCCCAATTCTTGATTACCTTCTTGTCGAAATTGTAACCAATCTGCAGGTTCTGGAAACGGACGAACGAACCATCCTCCACATAGCGGTCTGAACCCTGGTAGTTATAGGCCGATCCGTCATCATACTTGTAAATGGCACGCGGCATCATGGTCACATCGCCATCCTTGCGCCAGCGCCAGTTCACTGAAGAAGTCTGGTTATAAGCTGTTGACATAGCCTCCAGGTTCAGACGAGCATTGTTGATGACCTTATTGCCATAGCGGAACATGAAACGAGCCTTCAAATTCCACTTGCCATATGTGAATCCGACGTTGAAACCACCACTCAACTTCGGCATACAGTTGCCCAGATATACGATGTCCAAACCGTTGATCTGTCCGTCCTTGTTGATATCCTCATAGATGGCATCACCACCCTGAAACTCATACGTGGGATTACCATCAACATAATTATATACCATGCGCTGGGGAAGACCGTTAGACTGCATGATGACCTTGCCGTCGTTACCCACTACAACAGGGAATGTCTTGCCATCGGCCAACATCTGGTTGAGATTTGCCTCAAACTCGTCTGTATCCCAACCTTTCTCGGTACGCAGGTTGGTCAGGTAGTCATATGTATATTGGTAAACGCCTTTGTATCTGAAGCCATAAATAGATCCCAAAGGATTACCCACCTGAATACGGTTTTGGAATTCACCACGCTTGTTTGCCACCCACTCAGAGTTGATAGTAGAAAGTACGCGGTCATCCATTTCTGTGATTTCATTGTAGTTCTGTGCAATGTTGAAACCTGCACTGATCTTCAACTTGCCAAACGTCAGGAAGTTCTTAGCATTGACATTCACTTCCCAACCATCGTTGGTCATACTACCCACGTTCTGATAGACGAGTTTTCCATAACCGGTAGTTGAGGGAATAACCACATCCTTCTGAAGCAGGTCTTTGGTATCCTTGTGGTAGTAGTCGAAATCCACATTGATGATGTCATTGAACAGACCGAGGTTGAAACCAAGGTTGTATGAGGTAGTCTTTTCCCAACGGAGGTCATCCAGTTTCAGACCGTCCATATAGGCACCAGAAACGCCGTTATAACTGTTTCCACCCAACACGTATGTATTATAGAACAGATAGTCAGCATCGGGAGCCTTACCTACCACACCCCATGAAGCACGCAAACCGAGCAGGGAGATTCCCTTGCGGAGCGGTTCGAAGAACTTCTCGTCAGAGATGTTGTAACGCAATGAGACACCGGGGAAGTAAGCCCACTTCTGCTTGGGACCGAACTTGGAGTCACCATCGGCACGAAGTGAGAATCCCAAGCTGTAGATACCCTTGTAAGAGAAGTGTCCGTTGTAGAGCAGATACTGTGAGTTTGCACGGCTGTTACCTGTACTCAAACCGTTGTTGTCCTTATCAAAAGGCAACGCACCCGGTGCGGTCGGTGAAGTGATACCATCGGGCAAAGAGTACTGACGTACAAACTGTGATGTACTCTTCTGTGTACTCATTTCGTAACGGGCCAACATGGTCATCGAGATGTCCTCGTTTCTGAAGTACGGCGTATAGATAAGTTCGGCACGTCCACCGATTCTCAAACGGTTGCTCTCGTTCTTCTCGCTGGTGTTGTAAGCAAATCCCTGACCGTATGATGAAGAGCTAAGTCCGGCAGCAGCGTATGCCGGAGTAGAGGCTGCATAGATATCGAAATCCACACGTCCTTGAAATGTCAAGCGGTGCTGTCCGTGCTCCAGTCCCAACAGTTCATACTTGATGTTGAAGTCGGGAGTGATACGGTAGGTCGTCTCCTCCTTCCAAGCCAACTCTGCGTAAGCAAGGGGATTACCCAAGTTACGGATGTCGCGCAATTCATACGAAGAATAGTTGCCTGTATAAGGAGTATTCACATTCAATTTACCCTCAGGGTTCATGATGTAGAACTCATCGGTATTGCGTCCGTTGGCATCCTGACGATAGGGACTCATGTTCGGAGCAATCTTCTGAGCCTTGTCAAGCAATCCGGCATAGTTCTTCAGATTGTCCGTATAGGTCAACGCAAAGTTGGTAGAGAAGCGGATACGATCTGACACGTTGTAGTCGAGCACCAAGCGGGTAGTCAGACGGTCCAACTCCTGCTGGATGATGGTACCTTTCTGTTTCTCGTAACCTCCCGAAATACGGAACTGTGCCTTCTCACCACCACCAGTGATATTGAGGTTGTAGGAGTGTTGGGGACCAAACTGGGTAACCAAATCCACCCAATCGGTGTTGTTGTTCCAGTTTTCATATTCCGCCCAAGACTTGTCATAGTTGATTTCACGGATGTTGGCCGTAGCCGTGTTTGACTGGCTGGGGTTGTAGAACTCTTCCTTCAGCAACATGGTGTAGTCGTCACCGTTGAGCAGGTCATATCCCTTGGGTTGCCAAGCACCTGTAAACTTGTATGAGAAGTTCACACGCGGTTTTCCACGCGAACCACGCTTGGTGGTAATCAAGATAACACCGTTGGCACCCTTTGAACCCCACACAGCTGTAGCGGCAGCGTCCTTGAGAACGTCAATCTTGGCGATATCCTCCACATTCACCGAAAGCAACGAAGCATATTCCTCTTCACTGGCATTAGTGAAGTCGAATGTTTCATCGGGATTATCAAAAATCTTATCATCCACCACAATGAGCGGTTCGGCATTACCGTTGATAGAGGTCACACCACGCAGACGCATGGTAGTACCAGCACCCAAGTTACCAGAGTTCATCACGATATCCAAACCGGCAATCTCACCCTGCAATGCCTCGTCGGCTGAGGTGAATGCCATACCCTCCACCTCTGTGAGGTCAAAAGTCTGGCGCGACACGGTCATTTCACGCTCTGAGATGTTCAGACCACCTGAACTGGTACGCTTGGAGGTAATCACCACTTCTGACAGTGCGGTAGATTCCTCTTCCAATACAATCTTGAATACGGTCTGGCTTCCGATGGGCAACACCTTGGTCTTGCTACCCACGTAAGAAACCACCAGTTTGTTCTTCGGGTTCTTGATCTCCATAGAGAAGTTACCCATCATATCAGTCTGCGTAGCACTGACAATACGCTTGTCCGCATCCTGCTCTATGACATTGGCCATGATGACAGGGCCCATCGCATCTTCTACCGTACCTGATATGACCTTGCTCTGCGCCATCGCCATCTGCGCACACACACAGAACAGGGACATCAGTAGAACTTTTAATTTTGACATAGTATTTAATCGTTAAAGTTATTAGCTAATTTTACAAGTTGTCCGTAGTTCCTGGCCGCAGTTTGTACAGCGGCTTCTGTTCTCCAGGCATCATCATATCTCTTGCTCTTGCTGAAGCAGAGAGGAGTGCTTATCTGATGTACCACAGCAAATGATGATACGGCAATGGACGATGCACTTTCTCTACTTGCATCGAACTCATAGTCACGGGTCATCTTGTTTACAAGTCTCTCTTTATCGTCAGCATTGATAACAATCTGTTGCTTGGCTTCGTCTGTCACAGTCAACTCACCGTTGAGACTTGCCGTAGTGATGTTGACAGGAATACCGAGGTTTGAAGAGTAGAGTGACTGGTAAGTGGTCTGCTCCACATAGTTGTCAGCAAATACAGAATTGTTCTGGAAATGATAGCGGACAAAAGCACGCAGGGCATTAATCATATTCAGCACCTGAGCCTTTGCAGCCACCACTTCGTCAGAGCCTTCAGGATATTCCTCTTCGTCGGCCTCTATATACTTATTATATATGGCATAAATCTGCTCAGAGGTAGGCAGTCCCATCTCGTTGTATGCCTTAGTCATGGCATTGTTGTCGGGAGCAAAGAAGGTATAGTTGTAACCGTTGAAGAAATTGATGTTCATATCAAGTGCCTTTCCGCTTCTTTCATTGAAGACAAGATACTTGAACTGGGGCGAAGTCTCAGGGGCATCCTGAACAGCAGGATTACCACTGATGCCAGCCCAACTGAGCAAGTCGGGGTCTTCAAAGATGGCACACATATCGAGGAACATGTCAAAACGGTCGATATTGTTGTTCAACAGTTTGCTGACACTAGTCAACGAAGGCTGGATGATGTTGTCCAGACGGAAAGCCCATCCGTTCTTCTCCTTCCATCCTGTCTCAATCTTGGCGGGAGTGGCATTGTTGTCAATCTGCGCACCGCCATAGACATAACCTGAATATGCACCATTCTCTTCCTTGAAGTCCTTCAGGTAGATGGCACCTCCGTGCTTGGTCAGGTAGTAGTTGTTCACCACCTCTTCACCGGCATCCAACACAACGGTGTTGTAGTTCAACAGGTCATACACCTGTGAGGCATAGTTGGAACCGCCTGAAGAAAGGACGATATTGGGAACCGTTTCACGGATAGCAGGGTTAACCACACCAGTGACAGGGTCGTAATCGTGAATCTTCACACCATACAGCATCTGTGTACGTTCAGTACCGGGAATTGTCTCAACATGTGAGTAGAACTCCAAGGCACGGGGACTAGGTGAAGCCAATGAAACGGGGTCGATGTAGCAACCAGCCATAGCAGGGTCTGAAGGAATGAAGTAGAGATAGTTGGCCTTCATTGCCATCAGGTAGTAGTACATATCGGCACCGAAGGTTGACTGGCTAGAACCTGAAGTCTTATCACTTGAGAAGAATCCCATCACCGACATATCGGGATAGGTGATGGCCGGACCGATAACCGACTGGAACTCGTCAGGAGCAATCATGGACTTCATCTTGTAGATGACACCATTGTTGGCCACCACTACGTCATACTTACCGTCTGTCACCTGAATGTCATTCTTGGAGAGTCCCATAAAGTCACCTGAACTCTCATTAGTCAGTGTACCGAACTTACTAGGGACAGAGGCGATGAACGAGCCTTGAATCAAGTTGTTGACAAAGCGGGTAAGGATACCGTTACCTTTGTTGTGGAGGTCATCGAGGTTGTAGGCAAGGTTCTCCTCGGTATTCTCCTTCGTTCCATAGAGGTCGATGAAGTAGGCACCACCACCACCAGGGAGGAAGTACTCCTTGATGGCATCGTCCGTAGGAGCCAAGATGGCACCCATATCGGCCAAGGCATTGGCAGCATTGGTCGAAGGATAGAACTGGTTCCATCCCAAGTCCCATTCCAGACGCTTGGTCTCGTCCAGCAAGGTACCGGTAGGATCGGTCACATTGGGGTTTCCTCCCTGTGAACGTCCACCAGTAAAATAGCGCACCTGGAAAATGGAGTCGATGGTCGGACGGCCATTCTGCATGGCCCACGCATTGTAGTTGGCCGTCGTATTCTTATCATAATAGGGAGCACAGAAATAGTCCAAGATGCGCGAGAACAACTGGGTGTTCTCCTCGGCACGCATCACCTGTGCAATGTTTCCGGGAGGAAGCAGCACATCGCCTACCTGATGCACATAACCGTTGGTACAGGTTACGTCCTGATTGATGATTTTTGTCTGGAAGATGTAAGCGGTGTCCGAGTTGGCGATAGTAGAACCCACCGGCTCACCGCGCAGGATACCGAAGTCGCTGTCGGTACCCGTAGTGGTGATGTTGTTGGCCAACATCTGTTCGCGGGTAAAGTGAACCATCATCGGTTTGGTGGCATCATATACCACGTTCAATCCTCTATTCCTATAGACATCCCAATAGGTATTGTTCTGGGGCATCTGCAGTCCGTCAGTAATCAGCGTGATAGAGTCTGTCACACTGATGTTCGTCTCGTGCTTGATGGCCACACCGCGGCTCACGTTGTTGTCATCCAGTTTCACATTGGAGAGCATACCTGCCAACATGGCATTGTCCAACATTGAAGAGTAAAGAAGCTGTTTCTTCATTCCTTCTGTCAAATCGCCATACGCTCTGACAGGTTCACCGTTAGCCTTCTTGTAAGGACAATTTCTGAAGAAGCGTTCAAAAGCCTCATCGTTCGCCGGGAAGATTGTCTTACTACCCGTTCTCGAAAGAACTTCTGCATAGCCCAAATCATCCACCAGACGCAAATAGTTATTGAACGTACCGGAGAGATGTTTTCCATTACGAAGTTCCTCATAAATACTCGCGCCAAGCCATGCCGGTTTGGTTTCCTCAGGAACCAACAACTCCTTTTCGCAAGAGGTCATCAATCCTGCGGCCACGAGAGAAGCACACAAAATGAGTTTTTTCATAAAAGCTTTTATAAATTATTAGTAGTATATTAGTTATTATCAGTTAATTAAGGGTGCGCAACCATGCCGCGCAGACCTACCCGCGCGGCAAAACAGTATTATTAACCTGCAAAAAAACAAAAAAATAACAACTCTCACAACTTTTTAACACAATATTTTCAAAAAGAAGCCAAAAAAGCGTGTGCGCAAACAAAATACAATAAGGGCAGAGGAAATAAGGAGAGTTATAGCAAAGGAGCAATAGGAGTGATGGAAGTGATGAGGTCAATGGAACTAATCAACATGAGTTCGATATAAAGACATGATGATTAGAACTAACTAACACTCTCCCTCTAAGTTAGAGGGAGTCCCCACAGGGGGAGGGAGTCTGTCATAAAAAAGGTCTGCATTTTTTACACACTCCTCCGACCTAAAGGCCACCTCCCCTAACTTAGGGGAGGAGTTATAGTTACCCCGCTCCTCATATCCAGCTCACGTTAATTAAACCAATAAGCCCAATAGCCCAATAACAAAAAGGGGCGCACCATGCGGCACGCCCCTATCTTTATCGAAGAATCAGCGGATGATTACTTACCAATCTTCTTCACACCATTCTGGATGTAGATCTGACCCTTGATGGGCTTCAAGATCTGCTGACCCATGATGTTGTACATGATACCGTTGGCAACAGGCTTAGCAATCTGGATAGCTTCGATGCCGTTAGGATCGGTAGCGATGTTCTGAACCAAGATGTTATCAATCCAGCAACGACGGTCAGCGTTAGTGTAGCTTGAGTAGATTACGAGCTGAGCAGGAATAGCACCATTGAAAGCAATAGCTTCAGAAGTGAATGTACCCTTAGAGCTTGTAGTCACACAGTACATAGTCTTCAAACCGTAGTCGAGAATAACTTCGAAGGTAGTCTTGTTACCTGATTCTGCAATCTTAGCATTGTCATTACCACCGCTTGAACCGATTGCGGGGATAACAGAAGACTTGATTCCGTATGTGTCGAATCCACGGTCTGCATTTACATTTCCATCATAAGCGCAGTAGAAGAGACCACCGATAGTATCACCCTCAGCTGTCAGAATCTTGTAACCAGCATCTTTTCCTGTGAACTTACCGAAGAAATAGTCGAACTTGATACATACGATATCTTGATCAGTAACAGGAACACCAGCGATGTCAACAGTAGCTTCACCGTTACCAATGCGGAGCATGTTCAGAGAGTCTGTATTGTTCACACCGAGTTCAAACTGAGTGGTACCAGTAGTACCGTTAGCATAAGAAGAGAGTTTCATTGTACCCATCGCACCAGCAATTGTCCAATAAGTCTCAACAAGCTGTTCGGGATCCTCGTGAGTTTCAACAGTAGCACCGTCGAAGTTGATGTCGATAACAGTCTTAGTATCGATAGCAGCCTTGAATGCTTCAACCATAGCGGCCATATCCAAACGTTGGTTAATCAAAGCGAGAGAATCCTCTGTAGAGAAGGGAACCTGCAACTTCTCGGCATACATAGCCTTAGAAGCAGCGATAGAAGCCTCGAGTTCAGTTCTCTTAGAAGAGCTTGAGTACATACGTACAGGCAAAACCTCTTCAGCGGCAGCGATAGCACCAGGCATGTCTGTCAAAGGCTTGTTCATAGCCTCGAACGGAGTGATGTAGTCATTATTCAAGAAACGAACACCCTGAATCATGATTGTATCAGCCCATTTTTCATCGTTGTACAACTTCTCAATAATTTCATCCTCTGTCAGGGCACTCCAAACATCAAGACGAGCCTGAGCCTCTTCGGCACCAGCCTTCAAAGCCTCCTTACCCCAAGGCAATGTGTCATTTGCAGCAGAAACATAAGCGTTTGCAACCTCAATACGTCCGATAAGAGCATCAATCTGACCCTGAACAGCCTCCAGATAAGCCAATTCCTCAACAGTGCGTTCACCTTCAACTCTCAACTTATAAAGTACAGGATTGATGAAGTTTACATCGAAACCAGCCTTTTCAGAGGAAGAAACGTTGTTACAGATAAGACCCAATGTAACCTCTTTCTCTTCTTCCAACTTGAATTCAACCACATAATCTTCATCACGGGCGGCATTCAAGATTCCGACAGAGACGGTGTCACCATTGAAGAACAAATATGTATCGGCGCACTCATCGGCCCAAGAACGAGCCCAACGGTTCTTGTTCAAGGTCATCATACCACCCTGACCGGTTACACCCCAATAATAGGTACCGGGTCTGAGTGTGGTGGTCAATGTAGCGATGTTATTCCAACCGTCGTTGGCACCGGCACTACGCATCCACTGAAGACTCATCGGGCTGTTAGCTGCAGCGGTCTTATGGCACCAACGGTCAGTTGACCATGTCCAAGGAGCCTTATTTGTAGGATACTCATTCTTCAGTTTGTTGTACTTGTTTGTCCAGTTCATCCAGTTGGAAGAATTGTTACCTGAAGGAGTAGAACCATCAATACAAACGATGAAGTCCAGAACGTTTTCGAAGTTAGCATCAACAAACTCTTCCCAAACGCCTTCCATATCCTGCATATACATTTCCATTTGACTGGGAGCAGCATTGCTTTCGATACCTTCCTTCACAACGCCTACCATTTCCTGAAAATCATCATACAGTTTGCGATCCTCGATACCTTCGCTCTGAAGATACTTGTCGAAGTAAGCAATGCGGTTGTCAGCGATACGATTGTCATAAACCTGCTCGGCCAAGTGACACTCCACGTCAGCAATTTCAACACCAGCGTTCAATCCGCGGAAATCGATGATGATGTAACCTTCAGCAGGAGCATCGACAGCAAATACAGCCTCTGTGAAGCCCTCAGTACCGAAGCTGAACTGGTAAGCACCGCTCACACCATTGGTACCATAAATAAGGTTTGTGCCATCTGCAATAGCCAATGAATCTTTCTCATCGGTGTTGTAGTAAGCAGCCATGTAGTTGGTGTTTCCACCTGTCAGGTCGAGGTCAGTAAATGAGGCAGTAGCACCCATTACCTTAAAAGAAACCACGTAAGTACCACCGGCAGAGATAGCAATCTTCTGATACATACCGTTGTTCAAAGCGGTCTGTCCGTCAATTACCTTCTGCGTGTTTGAACCGTTAGGACCATCTTGCATCAACGTGAAGACACTTTCCAAAGGAAGAGTAGCATCAGCAGATTTCCAACCAGAAGCGAAACCAGTATCGCCATCTTTGAACTGGCCGTTCACCACCAGGTTTGCACCTGTAATTTCATACTTTGCAACTTTCGTGTAAGCGAATTCGCCAATTTCATAAGCATTAGCAGCCAATGCTACGAAAGCAAACAAAGAAGCTGAGAGTAATTTTTTAATCATAGCTTTTATTGTTTTTAATTTTTGCCTATCCACTCCCAAATTTCGGCTGAAATTATTTAAATCCACATTATTATATATAAAAGAGGATGCAGGGAGTTTCTCTGAAAAGCCGCATGCGGCCTTCGCTGAGCACATTTTCTTTTCTGGTTAATTATAGTTTTTTATTGTATTATACACAAGATGTTAATTATCGGTCTTTATTGTAACAGGTACAAGATCAATTCGGTTGTTTATCGGGGCAAAGGTAAGTATTTACATCCAACAAAACAAAAAAAACGTCAATAAATCCACGCAAAATGCAAATTTTAACACTTTGGGGCGTTATCGCACACGAAATCAGAGGAGGAGAGAGTAGAACTCAAGTTCAAAGCTCAAGGCTTAAAACTCAAGAACGGATACCCTATTTGGCGAACCTTCCATGTCCCGTGTTCTCAGAGACATGACGGCTGACACGCCCGTCGGTATAGTCGCTATCCCCGTATGTGGACATCATATCTTTGGCTTCTTCAAAACTCTTCTTTTGGTTCTCTTTCAAGGCTATAACATAGTTAGACTTCTGCTTTATGATTTCTTTTGTTATTTCCGTTTGTCCTGATCTGGCGC
>JAFXDL010000163.1 GCA_017516265.1 Bacteroidaceae bacterium | reverse complement strand
GTTAAAAGAAAAAAAGGATGCCCCGATTTGATCGAAACATCCTTTCCTGTGGTACGCTCTCAGGGATTCGAACCCTGGACCCACTGATTAAGAGTCAGTTGCTCTACCAGCTGAGCTAAGAACGCATGTGCATTTGAGCTTTTCTGTTTGTGGTACGCTCTCAGGGATTCGAACCCTGGACCCACTGATTAAGAGTCAGTTGCTCTACCAGCTGAGCTAAGAACGCATGGTTCATTTCTCAAATGCGGTGCAAAGGTAGGCATTATTTCTGAACCTACCAAACATTTCTTTAATTCTTTTTTTGCATTTTTTCTACATGGCTGGTTTATAACACTTTCCCAAAACACTTTTTTTGCATCAATCAAACAAGCGCCCTTGCACATACGAGCCATAGAGGGAGTTTTCGTCCTTACCTATTTCAAATATCTGCGTAGGCGATGTTCGCGGCAATGCCATCAGCCGGACATCCCTGTCCACCTTCTTGCCTATCGATTCCAATGCTGCAGACACGGCGTGGTAAGCCAAATGGGGTTTGTTGTTCTCCTTGCTCAGGTGACATAGCCATATCTGTCGCACCTGTGGCGGATAGTGAGTTGCCAGAAATTCTCCAGCCTCGCGATTGGACAGATGACCACACGCTCCACTGATACGTGCCTGCAAGTGGGGAGGGTAGGGTCCCTCGGCCAACATGCGCTCATCATAATTGGCCTCCAATATCAAGTAGTGGCTCAGGGACACATACTCACACACCGTCGGGGTGATGTGTCCTATATCTGTAATGAAGCAGAAGTTGACATCGCCACACTGAATGCTGTATCCCACATTGTCCGTCCCGTCATGAGGAATTTCAAAAGGGGTGACACTGAAATCTTTGATACTGACAGACTCTCCCTTCTGTATGATTCTCCGGTTTGCGGGAGAAACTTTCTTGGTCATACAATAGCACTTCTGCATCCCCCGATGAACCATTTCGGTGGCATAGACAGGAATATTGAACTGCTCGCTCAAGTTTCCCACACTACGCACATGATCGGCATGGTCATGGGTGACAAATATGCCCATGATAGACTCTATGGCAATTCCTCGTTCGCGCAAGATTTTGCGCACCATGCGGATGCCTATACCGCTATCGATGAGGATGCCATACGAGGACATTCCCAAATAAAAGCAGTTACCACTACTTCCGCTTGCCAGACTTATAAATTTCAAATTCATCAAGGATTCCGTTATCTTTTCACGAGCGAAGATAGCACAAAATAAGTGACTGATAAAGAAAAACAGATTTTTTTCAAAAAAAACACTTTTTTCGTGAACAATTCCGGAAACCACACGTTATAAAGGATACCTGAGCGGTGCTGTATGGAGAGAAATACAGCGCCCGATTCAGTATATAACCTAAAGAAAAAGAATAAAGAAAAAAGTAATCTTAATTATGAAAAAATGCAGATTTAGCCACATCGCGCTATCATTGGCCACACTTCTGATTGCCAATTCATGCCAACCATCTGAAGAGGAGAAAGTACGTGAAATCTCACAAAATTTTGCCGAACTGTATTATAATCTGGACATCAGAAAGGCAAAATACTATTGTACCCGCGATATCCACACCATCATGGACTTCCGAAATGCCAACATTCAGGAAAGAGACCGAAAACTACGGGAAAAGGTAGGAAAAGCCACGGTAGAAATCTTATCTTGCGATGTGAACGTGGAAAATGAAATTGCCTATGTCAAGATTGCCATCAACAACATTTTATGCGCCAACTATATGACCGATTCAATATACATTGAACCACGCGACACAATCGAACTGGTACTGACCAAAGAAATTGACAACGTATGGAGAATCAAACATCCCGTGTGATGGCACGGGATACCAATTTAGGAGGAAAGCCATCATTAGGTTCAGACACAGATTACGCGGATAAACACAACCTATTGGGCTATATGAATCCGCGCTAATCTGCGAAGCGCCTTTAAGGATAATGAGAAATCCGTACAGGATTATCCCATAATCCACAAAAATCAGAACGGATAACCTACAGCAAGATGGAACGAACGGTCCCTCTTCCAACGAGGACGGATAATAGGATAATGCCGTTTGTCGTCTATCGAATATGCCGGATTGACAGCCTTCATACCAAGGTCCAAACGGGCAACGATGAAATTAAGGTCCAAACGGAAACCAATGCCATAAGCCACTGCGATCTCTTTCCAGAAGGAATCGAAATGGAATGCACCTCCCGGCTGCTCTTCGTACTCGCGCAAGGTCCATATATTACCCGCGTCCACAAAGAAGGCACCACAGAAAATTCCTCCCAACACCGTACGCCACTCTGCGCTCATATCCAGTTTCAAGTCGCCCGTCTGATTGATGAAGTCAATCCGCCTGTCACCTCCCGAGAAACTACCAGGCCCTAATGAACGTACTGACCATCCGCGCACACTGTTGGCTCCTCCTGCGAAATAGCGTTTTTCAAATGGCAGGACTGAAGAGTTTCCATAAGGCCAAGCTATACCAAAACCAACGTGGAAAGCAAAACTCGTACGCTCGTTTACCACCAAATTACGGACGTAGTTCAAATCTCCCTTCAGATATTGGGCATAAGCAATGTTCCACAATGAGTATTGTCCGTTGGGCGAATGTTCACCAGGAAAAAAGACGTGTGAAAGAAGGCTGCACAAAAGTCCGGCCGATTCCACATTGGCACTTATTGAATAGTTGCTCCGGCTCCGTCTTTCCATCGCATCCGCTGAAGCGTATGAGAATGAATATCCCGTTCTCACGATAAAGAGGTCATCATAGTTGTACTTCAGAATTGAGTTGCTGACAACACTATTGAGATACTCATCCCGGAAAGTAGGCGAGATGGAAGGCATATATACATAGTTGACATCCAACAAATCCAAACGGCTTTGTAGATTCTGGCGCGAATTCCACCGATAGCGCCATGAAGCAGAAAGCGCACGACGCGAGAACTCAGGACGATCCTGAATGTTATAGTTCATACCTACCTCAGACGAAGCACGTACCCGACGCTTGAATTCCGAAGAGAGGCGTGGAAACAACAGACGGGGAAAGTTCAGAGTCAACTCGAAGCCCAAGTCGGTATAGCTGTTCGTTTCGTACTCTTGTATACCACTGAGAGCCTCGTATGCCAGACGCACCTTAGCCGTAAATGTTTCACTTCCCTTGAACAGATTCTTATGTTGGTAAGCCACAGACCCGGCACAACCGAAATCACCCATCGTACTGGTTCCGTCCACCTCCAATGTCAGCGCCTGCAATTGCGATGGAGACACCATCAGGTAAGCGTTCAGTTTGTTCGAGTCCGGAACCTCTACCAAATGTACATTCGTGTACTTCAAGGCCCCCAACCGTCCTAGGGATGAGTAAGTCCGTTGCATATCCGAAGCCCGATAAAGTTCACCTTCACGCAGATAATTGTTCTCTGCATAGACGGAAGGTCTCAGGATTGAACTTTCCTGGAAATAGATGTCCAGTCCACCGTATGAATCTTTTTGAAACTCGCCCAAACGATGTTCACTCACATAGCTGGCATCATACTCCGTCACCACCGACACACTATCTATCGTATAAACCGGATGCACCGTAGGCTCCGTATGCTTGTCGGCTTGATAGAGGTCCAGATGCATAGTCAGTACCACCCCTTTACCTCCCTGTATAGTGTCAGCCGTATAGTTGATGTAATTCTTATTGAATTTATAATAGCCCGACTCTTTCAGATACTCCGTTATCCGTTCGCGCTCTTTGTCCAGCACATTGATGTCAAACACCATATCCGGTTTCAACAGCGAAGCCTCCATGACAGGTTGCAATTTGCGTGCAATGACCGTGTCTGCTATATCCATCCTCACACTGTCCACCCGATATACCTTGCCGGGATTCAACCGATAGATCAGCGCCACCTTGTGCTTCTTGAATTTCTCATCCACCTCCACCGAAGCCCCCAGATAGCCCATATTCTGCAAGACCAGCCTCAGTTCGTCACACGAACGCTCAGCCATCTTGCGGTCATACACCACAGGTTCCTCACCCATCTTGCGCAACGTACGGCTCACCCACGACGAGCCTTCTTTGCCCGAAAGCAAATGAAAACCGAGGGGGACCTTGAACAGCCACACCCATCTTGTGTTCGGTTTCTGCTTGATATATTCCGAGAGCATCGAGTCATCCACCCGATCGTCCGCACATTCCACCTTATTCTTGTTCAACAGATATTCACCCTCTTCCAAAAACTTGGCCGATGAACACGAGGCAAACATCCCCACCAGTACAAGAAGAAGCAGAATCCACTCTATTTTTTTCATACACTGACTATATTTTCTCATCCTTCCAAATGAAAATCTCCGCAAATATAGCTCAAATAAAAAAAATATTCGTAGCTTTGTCCTACTTTTATAATCAGAAAACCATTTTTTATGCTTAGCAAAGCCAAATTGAAATACATTCGCTCGTTGGAGCTGAAGAAAAACCGACGAACCGAGCAAGCTTTCGTAGCCGAAGGTCCCAAAGTTGTAGGAGACATGTTGCCTCATTTCACCTGCCGCCTGCTAGTGGCTACTGAAGAGTGGCACCAGCTTCATCCTGATGCCCTGGCCGATGAAAAGATAACCGTCACCCTTGACGAACTCACCCGTGCCAGTTTCCTGAAAACCCCACAAGAGGTATTGGCCGTCTTTGCCCTTGGTGCCGAAGCTGATGAGGAAGGAACCTCCATTGCCTCTTCACAACTCTGTTTGGCTCTCGACGATGTGCAAGACCCCGGCAATCTAGGTACCATCATCCGCTTGGCCGACTGGTTTGGCATCCGCCACATCTTCTGCTCACCCGCTACGGCCGATGCCTACAACCCCAAGGTAGTACAGGCCACCATGGGAGCTTTGGCACGCGTCAGCCTCCACTACACACCACTCGTCCCACTGATGGAGGAGATGCAACGGCAAGCCATCCCCATCTACGGCACTTTCCTCGATGGGGAAGACCTCTACACCAAATCCCTCACTCCCAACGGCCTCATCATCATGGGAAACGAGGGCAACGGCATATCGCCCCAAGTGGGCGCCTACGTCAACGAACGGCTGCTCATCCCCAACTATCCGGTCGGAGCCGCCACATCCGAATCATTGAACGTAGCCACCGCCACGGCTATCATCTGTGCCGAGTTCCGCCGACGCATGAGATGAGGATACTGTGTCACACGCCATTTAAGTATATAAAAAAAGGTGTGCCAAAATTTATTTTTTGACACGCCCTCTTATTCTCATTATTCTCAGAAACCCAATCCGAAGACAAAGAAGGTGCTCTCCGTTGCAGGATTCACCACCACCTTGCCCATAGCGTTCAGCGAGAAAGTGGGCGTCACCTTGATTTCCTTGCTCAGCGCCACACTTGCCTCGCACACCATGAAGCGGTTGGCATCGTATGTAGCACTGCCCCAAGGTGTGGCACCCACCGTAGCCATACCTTCAAATCCGGCAAGAGTGAAGGGAACATCAGCCTGAATGTACGAAGTGTACTCGCGCTTGCCCTCATCGTTATAGTCTGCCCCGGCAAAATAGGTACTCCATGTCAGAGCAAAGAGGTCAAAGTCGCATCCGATGCTTCCTTCCAGCGTATGCAGGGTAGAGTGGGCCGCATAGTCAAAGAACTTTCCTGTCTCGCCCGAGCCAAGGAACCAATAGTCACACACCGAGAAGGTGAATCCTCCCAACTCATACGCCAGTGTGAGGTCCATCTCACGATGACTTTCGTTGCCAATGCCAGCCGAGCCCCACACATTCAGCGAGAGGTCTTTCCATCCGACGGTCAACGACGGTTGCACACTGATGCCTCCTAGGTCCTGTCCGTGCCAGATGTAGCTGCTCACCAAATCAGCATTCAGTTCTGCATACACTCCATTATCGTCACTCTCTTGTGCCCACACGGCAGCAGGCACCATCAAAGCCGCCAATGCGGCCATCATCATTTTCTTGATTTTCATTTTCTTCTCTATTATTCGATTATTAGTTTTTTCTGTTTTATCCAGTTCAAGAGATATCTCCAAACAGCCCTTCTGTTGACAGATACCTCTCTCCTCCATCGGGAAGCAGCACCACGATGATTTTTCCTTCAAACTCCTTCCGTTCTGCCAGTCGTCGGGCTGCACATAGGGCAGCTCCGCTACTGATTCCTACCAGAAGTCCCTCCGTCACAGCCAGTTCACGGGTAGTACTGAAGGCTTCGTCATCACTTATGCCCACCACTTCGTCCACTACCGACGGGTCGTAAATGCCTGGGATGAAGTTGGCCCCTATGCCCTGTATCTTGTGCGGAGCAGCCACTCCACCTTGTAGCAAGGGCGATGCCTGTGGCTCCACAGCCACAATGTGCACTCCTGCATCGTGTCGCTTCAAGGCACGTCCTGTGCCCGTCACCGTACCTCCCGTACCTACACATGCCACAAAGGCGGCCACCTCACCATCCGTATCAGCCCATATTTCTTCACCCGTAGTCCGTTCGTGCACTGCCGGGTTTTCATCATTTTCAAATTGTTGGGGGATAATGCTTCCCGCTATCTCGCGCTTCAGTTCTTCGGCCCGGGCAATGCTTCCGGCCATCCCTCGTGAGCCTTCTGTCAGAATCACCTCGGCACCGTATGCCCGCAACAGGTTACGCCTTTCCACACTCATGGTCTCCGGCATGGTCAATATCAGGCGGTAGCCTTTGATGGCCGACACCATAGCCAAACCGATACCAGTGTTTCCACTCGTCGGTTCAATGATGGTACCTCCTGGCGACAACTCCCCACGGCGTTCAGCCGCCTCAATCATGGCCAGTGCAGCCCGTGCCTTCACACTTCCACTGGGGTTCCACTGCTCCACCTTAGCCACCAGCCGTCCTTTCAGTCCGTACTTCCGCCCATAAGCCGAAAGTTCTACCAAGGGAGTGCGTCCGACAAGTTCTGTCAAATCCTTTGCTATCTTCATACCTCAAAAAATAGTCCTTTTTGTAAACAACGCGCAAAAGTACGCATTTTCTCGTTAATATGTTACAAAATTCAAAAAAAAAGGTTCAAAGCTCATACGAACTTTGAACCTTCATTTTTACAGGGAAACAATCACTATCTGTTCATCATCTTCTTGCCATTCTTGATGACAATACCCTTGTAGTCGGCATTTACGCGGATGCCATAGAGATTGTATATGGCATCATCTGCGGGTTGTTGGTCAAAGGTGACTTCTTCGATGGCAGAGCTCTTGATGAGTTTCAGTTCTACCTTATCTATATTACACAAGGCGGCATTGATGGTAAATCGGAGCACCTGTTGTCCGGCTTCGAGTTCGGCTCCCAATTGCCCAGTCACCACCGTGTAAGTATTCTTATTCTTGGTGTTGGGTATGGTCACCTTTCCGAGGTTGGTGATGGAGCCGTCGGCTTCCACACGTCCGATGGAGAAGTTCGACCCTGTAACAATAGACGAAACTGTAGCTTCGTAGGCATACACACCGGGATCGGTGACATTCACCGTATATTCCAACCACTCCTTGGGCACAGTGTTGCTGACGGTATAGCCACCGTTGGCTAGAGCAAAGATGTCCACTCCTTCATTATCGGTGCGATAATCAGAAGCTCCCTGGTCAAGGGCATCCTTGTCATGGAAAGTGGTACCATCGCCACCCTTGTCGAAGTTCTCGGCTTCGATGATGCCAGGCAAACTGATGGCCCCCTTGAAGGGCGAACGGCGATTGTTGACCTTCAGTGCATAGGTGGCCACCTCAGATTCGTATCCATTGGCATCCGTAGCAATGGCGGTCACCTGATAAGTCTTCTTGGCCGTAGGTTTATAGACAGCTTCGAAAGGTGCTGAAGTGAGAGTTTTCAGCAGGACATCATTGACATACAGACGCACACTGGCAATGGTGCTGGTGGGCGAAGATGCCTCTACACGGATGGTGGTGTTGGTGTTGACAATGGCTGGTGCAGGGTCGGAAGTGATGTTGACTTGGATGTCGTCATCAATATTCAGATGCTTGAATACCACCTTGTCAATGTTGCAGGTGCTACCAGTAATGTTCAGGCGGATAATCTGCTCGCCTTCCTCCAACTTCACCAACAGACGACCGTTCAAAGCACGGTAGTTGTCCCAGTTGTTGGATGTGACACAAGGCACAACCAAATTGTCGGTCAACGGTATCAGCGTGTCATCCTTCTTCAGTGAAAGGCTGAACGATGAGGTAGTGACTCCTGACGAAGCATAGGCATCGTAGGTGTAATAACCAGCTTTGGTGACATTCACCGTATATTCCAACCACTCGCCGGCATTGGTGTAGCCGATGGCGTAGTTTCCATTTCCGTTCACGATGTCCACACCACCACCATCTGTACGATAGGCGGTAGTGCCTTCGTTGCGGGTATCAGAGTCATGGAAGGAGATTCCTTCAGCTCCCTTGTCGAAGTTCTCGGCTTGCATAGTGCCAGGCAATGCAATGGCTCCCTTGAAGGGCACACGGGGATTATAAGCTGTGAATCCGCCCACACGCTCATACTGTGCCCCATCAGTAGTCACCACTACGGCCTTCAGGTCATGACGTCCCAATACGGTAGGGGTGTAGGTGGTTTCATACGGTGCTTCGTTGAACGTACAATGGAGTTTGTTCTTCACATAAAGGTCGATGTGATCGATGGTCTTTGTCTTCATCTGGACACGCACTGTGATGGGCATAGCCTCACCTTTGGTAGCAGCTATAGAGGCAGGCTTGATGTAGAGAGAAGCCTCCTTCACCATACCGGGGTAGGGACTCTTGGCATTCTTGGCCTTGTCGCTCTGCATGTATTCGCGCAACCAGGTCATGGCCGGACGGTCCTTTCCGTCCTTGATGATACCAGAGTTTCCATCCGTTGTCCAGGTACGTCCGTAGATATATCCCCACAGAGTTATACCGGCACAATAGTCGGCCTCCCACATGTAAGGTATCTGCTCCTTGTAGCGTTGTAGCTGGAGGGCGTCATCAGAGGTACCAATGTCGTACTCTGTGCTATACATGGGCATCTTCAAGGCATTCTGAATCTCGGTCATGGCCGACTTGAAGTTAGTCACATTCATGTCTGTCAAGTCATGCGACTGACATCCGTAGGCATCAATGGGTGCACCAGCGTCACGCAGGATTTTCACCAGATTGATAAACTCGGTGCGTTGCCACTGGAAGGTGTTATAGTCATTGTAGATGAGGATGGCATTCGGCCAACGCTCGTAAGCCAGTTCAAAAGCTTTGATAATCCAGTCGTACCCAGTCTTTCCATCGCCACCAAGAGCATTCTTGTAAGGAGCAGGTGCATGTCCGGGCACAGCCTCATTCACCACATCAATCATCGGCAAGTCGGGATAGCGCTCCTTGACGGCATCCATCCATTCGATAATTTCCTTGTACTGTTCTTCGGTAGAGAGGTTATCCATCCATCCAGGATATTGGGAGCCCCACACCAACGTATGGAATTTAAAAGGGAAACCATGCTGCTTGGAGTAGTTGTAGGCATTGTCGCAACCGCCCCAATTGTAACGGTCGCGCGAACCTTCGATGGAAGACCACTTCGATTCATTCTCGGGGGTTATCTGATTCCAAAGGGTGTAGAACTTCTCGGCTCCCCAATCGACATTGTAACTGGTGGTGATGTTGCCCAAGAATTTGTCAGGGTTCGAAGACAACTGTGCATCAGCCTCCGTGGGGAAGGTGAGTGCTGCGCACGACAACAAGCAGGCAGAAAGTGCCCGTTGCCAACGGCTGGTAATCAATTCTCGATTCATAGTTTTATCATGCGGTTGATTATTACTTTTAATTTTTGCTTGCAAATATAATAAGGAACCGATGAATCTCCCAAGCATCAAAAGCCATATCCCCTTTCCAGATACACAAAAACAAGAACTTGCAACGTCTGGAAAACCCTACAATCAAGAAAAAGAGGTGTACGAAGCACATTTTGCAAGCAGGATGCATCGTATATCCAATCAAATTTCCTATTTTTGCAAACAGAATTCAAGGAAACGAAAAACAAAAAAAGGACAAGATTCTCATGAATTGGATTATTCTTATCATTGCCGGCCTTTGCGAAGTCGGATTCACCTTCTGTCTGGGCAAGGCAAAGGATGCCACAGGATGGCTCTATTGGGAATGGATGGGCGGCTTCCTGGCCTTCACGATAGCCAGCATGTGGCTACTGGCCAAAGCCACACAAACACTGCCCATCGGTACGGCTTATCCCGTATGGACGGGTATCGGTGCAGTGGGCACCGTGTTGGTGGGCATCTGCTTTTTTCATGAGCCGGCCACCTTTTGGCGTCTGTTCTTCATCACCACATTGATAGCCTCCATTGTCGGGTTGAAAATGGTATAGCCAGGCTCTACTAGGTTCTATAGAGATTACCCATTTTTATTTTTTTCCCTGTCTGAAAAAAAATATTCTCAGACAGGGCCGTAAAAACGGAGAAATATTTGTACCTTCGCACAGCCTTTTGAAAAACAAGCCAAATGCTACAGATAGAAAACTTAGGAGTACGATTCGGACAGAAAGAAATCTTCTCCGGCATGAATCTGCATGTCGGTAGGGGAGAAGCCGTCTGTCTCACCGGCCCTTCGGGATGTGGAAAGACCACTTTACTGAAGGCCGTCATGGGGTTTGTTACTCCGTATGAGGGCACAATCAGCGTGAACGGTATCGAACTTTCGCCACGCACCGTCAGCCACATCCGCCACCTGACGGCATGGATGCCACAGGGACTCTCATTGCCCTGCGAATGGGTAAGAGAGATGGTGCGCCTGCCTTTCGACTTGAGAGTAAACAGAAGTTCCTCAGTCTCCGAAGCGATGTTACTCGAACACTTTGAGGCACTGGGGTTGGATAAAGAACTATTGGACAAGCGCCTGCACGAAATCTCGGGAGGCCAGCGCCAACGCATCCTGCTCGCCATCACAGCCATGCAGGAAAAGCCCCTCATCATCATCGACGAGCCGACATCTGCTCTCGACAAGGCATCGACCCAAAAGGCCATCCGATATGTACAACGACTGGCCACTGAAGGCAAAACCATACTGGCCGTCAGCCACGACCCCGACTTCATGGAAGGATGTGGAAGGCAAATCACAATTCACAACTCATAACTCATAAAATGGGCACTACGATTGACATCAGCTACTGGGGATTGGGCATCGGCATGTTGCTTCTACTCGTACCTCTATATTTCTTTCACCGCTTCAAGACAGGATTGGTGAAGGCTACCATCGTAGGCGCATTGCGCATGGTGGTGCAACTTTTCCTCATCGGCATCTATCTGCGCTACCTCTTCCTGTGGGACAATCCATGGATCAATTTCCTGTGGGTCTTCATCATGGTATTCGTTGCCACAGAGACGGCTCTCTCGCGCACACGCCTCAAACGCGGCATCCTCATGATTCCCCTCGCCGTAGGCTTCTTGGCTTCGGCCATCCTAGTGGGACTTTACTTCTTAGGTGTGGTGCTCCAATTGGACAACATCTTCGGAGCACAATACATGATACCCATCTTCGGCATCCTCATGGGCAACATGCTTTCGAGCAACGTCATCGCCCTGAACACCTTCTACACCAACCTGATGCGCGAACAACAGCTCTACTACTACCTGCTGGGCAACGGTGCCACCCGCTACGAAGCCATTGCCCCATTCATCCGCGAGTCCATCATCAAATCCTTCAGCCCTGCCATTGCCAACATGGCGGTGATGGGCCTTGTGGCTCTGCCGGGCACCATGATAGGACAGATATTGGGCGGTTCATCGCCCAACGTGGCCATCAAGTACCAGATGATGATTATCGTCATCACCGTCACAGCATCCATCCTTTCACTGATGATTACCCTCTGGCTCTCCGCCCGAAAGACATTCGACCCCTATGGGTGCATCCGTCGGGTGTTCAAGGAGTGACCATAGCCAGACCTCAAACTCCCCCCCCTCAACAATACATTAAATATAATACCATATACTAACATACCATGAAACTGAAAAACATTGCAATCACTTCCTTTGCCTGCCTTACCCTTGGCTCGTGCCAACCTCAGCCTTGGGATGAAGTAGGAACATCCCTGGCCTATTGTCACCGTCAAGTTGAGCGTACACTCGCTGAATTGGGAAACCATGAATCGGGCACCGACTACACCCTGATGCCACGCAATATTGCCGACACGGCAAGCGTGTGGCACTTGCGCAAAGCCACCAAAGAGGAATGGTGCGCAGGCTTTTGGCCAGGCGTGCTATGGTATGCATACGAACATGGCAACAACTCCGCTATCCGCCAAGAAGCCGAACGGTTTACCGCTTCGTTAGAGTTCCTCTCGCACACACCGGCTTATGACCACGACCTCGGATTCCTCATCTTCTGTAGTTACGGAAACGGCTACCGCCTGACGGGTAATCCATCCTACAAGCAAGTGATATTGGACACGGCCGACACCCTGGCCACCCTGTTCAACCCTACGGTAGGTGCCTTGCTCTCGTGGCCACGCCACGTGAAGGACTATGGCGGACACAACGTCATCATGGACAATATGATGAATCTGGAAATGCTCTTCTGGGCAGCAAAGAATGGAGGCGGCAAACATCTGTACGACATGGCCGTATCGCATGCCGACAAGACGATGAACCACCACTTCCGCTCCGACTACACCTCATACCACGTGGCGGTGTATGACACCCTGACAGGAGAACGCATCAATGCCCTCACTCACCAAGGCTATGCCGACGAAAGCCTGTGGGCACGCGGCCAGGCCTGGGCCATCTACGGCTTCACCGTGGTTTACCGTGAGACAGGCGACCAAAAGTACCTCGACTTTGCACAACAGGTGACCGATGCCTATCTCGCACACCTGCCCGAAGATGGTATCCCTTATTGGGACTTCGACGACCCGCGTATCCCCAATGCCCCGCGCGATGCTTCGGCCGCTTGTGTGGTAGCCTCTGCCTTGGCCGAACTCAACACCTATGTGCCCGAAGAGAAGGGCAACCAATACAAAGAACAAGCCTTGAAAATGCTACATAGCCTCAGCACCGATGCTTACCGCTCGGGAGAACAGAAGCCCTCTTTCCTGCTTCACTCAACAGGCAATTTACCCGCAGGGTCAGAAATTGACGCCAGCATCATCTATGCCGACTATTACTACATCGAAGCCTTGCTGAGATGGCAAAAACAATTGAAAAACGGATAACAATATACCATAATTATGAAAAAGACAACTCTTTTGACATGGATGCTGATGCTTGTCGGATGGACAGCATGGGCACAAAGCGAGAATGTGAATATGAATGAAGCCTACGACACCGATCGCGGATTCATCCACCCGGGCGGATTGCACACCCAAGCAGACTTTGACCGCGTGCGTCGTCAATTGGCTGAAGGCAATACCAAGGTGAAAGCCGCCTATGAAAAACTGAAGAAGGCCGAATATGCCCAACCGGGTGTACAAACCTGGCCAGTGGAAACCATCGTGCGCGGTGGCGGAGTGGGAGAGAACTACATCAATGCAGCCCGCGGTGCCACCATGGCTTATCAGAATGCCCTACGATGGAAGATTGAGGACAACACTGCCTGTGCCAATGCTGCCGTGCGTATCCTGATGGCATGGGCAAACACCACCAAAGCTATCGGAGGTGACAGTAACTATGCACTGGCCGCAGGCCTCTACGGCTACCAGTTTGCCCAAGCGGCCGAACTGATGCGCGACTACGAGGGATGGAGCCGCGAAGAGTTCAATACCTTCAAGCAGTGGATGCTCTCGGTATGGTATCCCAGCGCTATCGGCTTCTTGCGCGGACGTAACGGCACGTGGGAGAATGCCGACAAATGGTGGCAGGCACCCGGTCACTACTGGTCAAACTGGGGACTCTGCAATGTCATGTGTGTCATCAGCATCGGCATCCTGTGCGACGATGTCCACATCTACAATCAGGGTATGTCATACTTCAAGTACGACCAGGTGGGCAACTTCCACACCCCACGCACTGATGATCCCATCAAGAACGACGGATTGACCGAATTCCTTGGCAATTTGGTGGTCACCCATGTGGATAGCGACCTCGAAACTGGTGCCTATGGCAAGTTGGGACAGATGAACGAGAGCGGACGCGACACCGGCCACTCGGCCATGGCACTGGGCTTGGCCATCGACATAGCCAAGGTGGGATGGAATCAGGGCGACGACCTCTTTGCCTACATGGATCACCGCTTGGCGGCAGGCATCGAATATGTGGCCGCCCAAACACAAAATGTAGCCAATCTGCCTTGGACAAACTACGCCTACGGCACTAATGGATATTACTACACCGATAGCCGTGTGTGGGTGATGACAGGCCCGGCCCTGGGGGCACAGATGCGTCCCTACTGGGGCACCGTCATCGGCATCTACGAGGGAGTAAAGGGAGTGAAGATGCCCTATGCAGAAGTATCCTATAACAACATGGGCATTGATGCCGGTGGCATGGGTACAACCAGTGGCGGATATGACCACATGGGATACAGTGTGCTGATGAACACCCGCGACGTACAATTGGCACCTGCCGACCAAGTACCCACCGAACTGACACCCAAGATGGAGTACAGCGGAACACTCACCGCCAACATCATCCCCAGCCTCAGCGTAGAGCAGAAGTTAGGAAACATCAATGGAAAACAGATTGCACACAACGAACTGGGCGGATTGGTGAACACCTTTACCGTCAACAACCAGACATGCGTGCCTCGTGGCGAAACGGTGAAACTGATGCCCCAACTACCCGAAGGCGAGGAAGACACCGGCCTCTGGCTATGGGAGACAGGCGAACAGACACGCGACATCACCGTGACCACCGACCGTAGCCAAATCTACCGTGTGACCTATACCAACGGAAAGGGCATCAAGAGCCAACTGTGCTTCTCCATTGCTGTAGAGAACGATTGCAACCCTACAGCCATCACACCCAGTTTCACCTACAATGGTGAAACACTTACAGGAAAAAATACCATCGATGTCATCTATGGCGAAAGCGTCACCCTCACGGGTATCCCCGCCTGCGGATGGGGCACCTACCAGTGGTCAACAGGACAGACAACACAGAGCATCACCACCGCCCCCATCATTGCCCCACGCACCTATACCTTATATTATAAGAATCAAGGTTCGGCCATCAGCACATGCACCTTCCATGTGAATGTACTTGCAGCATCGCCCTACATCAAGAAAGGAAGTGAAACAGAAGCAACTTCAGAATGCATCGTCAATGCCGGCGAAGAAGTGACACTTGGCCTCAACCTGTCGCCCACCGTACTGGCAAACGACGTCACTTGGAGCACAGGTGAGAAGGGCGATAAGATTACCCTCAGCAACCTGCAAACCAGCGGCACCTACACCGCATCCTTCACCTTTGAAGGCGAAACGGTGAACATCGATTTCGAGGTGATGGTCAAGGCCTCTTCACCCGTCACCCTCACGCCCGGATGCTACCTCATCTGCCACACCGCAAGCGGACGTCTGCTGACAGGACACGGCAAGAACGAACTGGCCACACTGGAGGAGGGCAACCCGCAGCAACCATCGGCCAGTCAGATGTGGATGACCGACAACAGCAGCACACGCCACCGCATGATGTGCCTGTCAGACAGCCTGTACCTCTACACCAATGCCAAGTTGGGCGCCCTCAAGCTGTACAACTTCACCATCGAACAGGCCGTCGGCTCTGACCGCATAGCCATCCGCACGGGTATCACAAACGACGCCATCAGATATTGGGATGCAGAAACGGACGGAAGCATCAATACAGAACTTACAGAGTTCACCGGATACCCTTTCCGCCTCATCCCCGTTGACCCGGCTCTCGGCATAGAGGAAATCATATCGTTTCCCAAATCCGAAGCACACAACGGCATCTACGACCTGCAAGGCCGCCCCATCAACCCCTCACAGGCCACCAAAGGTATCTATATTATAAACGGTAAAAAAGTAATCCTGCAATGAAAAAGCTAATCTTCTCACTCCTCTGCCTGTCACTTGTTGCCAACACCCTGTTGGCACAAGCCGACTACCGCTTGGCAGGCCCCTACGAAGTGGTGGCCCGCGACGGACAGTACCGCCACTCGAAAGGCGGAAGCGAACGTGACATGAAGGCCGCACTGGAATGTGCACAGAGCGGGCATACGGACAAGGCACTTGAAATCATCAATGCATATGCCAAGACATTGCAACGCCTCGACGGACACGATGCCCCCCTATGTGCCATCCAATGCTACGACCTTGTGCGGGCCATGACCCTGATGAAGGCTCACCGTACCGCCCAATGGGATGACATGGTGCGCCGTGCCATGCTCCCCATGATGGAGCAGTTCGAGGCAGACAGCCCCTATGCCAACGGCAACTGGGGAGCCATCGTCAACCGTCTGCGCATAGCATGTGGCATTTATCTGGAGGATAGCACCATCTACCGCACAGCCATCGACTACCACCTGCAGGCTAACGACAACGGCTCTTTGCCCCACTACATCAGCGAGACGGGACAATGCCAAGAGACTGGGCGCGACCAGAATCATGCCCAACTGGGCCTCGAAGCCCTGGCACACATCTGCGAGATGGCTTGGGAGCAAGGCGATGACCTGTGGGGAGCCTTGGACAACCGCCTGATGAAGGGATTCGAATATACCGCACGCTACAACCTGGGGCACGATGTCCCCTTCGAAACATGGACTGACTGTACCGGCCTCTACAACGACTGGACAACTCCTGGCGAAATGGGACGCGGCCGCCTGTGGGACATCTACGAACTGCCCTACAAGCACTATGTGGAGCGCAAAGGATTGAAGATGCCATATACCAAGAAGGTACTGGCTTTGCAGGCAAAAGCCGAGAAACGGGGACAGAGCCGCGAAACCCGTGCACCGGGTGTGAAGGAGGGAGCCAAGCTGCACACCATCTTCACCTATCCAGCCCCCGAAGAAGCACCGTTGAAAAGGGATTACGATGTCTTCATCCGTCCGCGCGGTGTAGATGAATGGACACAGATAGACACTTACATGGCCAAGGTGAATGCCCCCATCGGAGACAACAAGCACAAGATTTCCGAAATCTCCTATGCCTTCTTCGACTTCACGGGCGATGTCTATGTGCGCGTGGTGTGCAAGAACAAGAAGTTCTCCCAAGCACGCATCCGCCCCGACTACCGCGGAGTGATAGCCAACGTGCAAAACGACTCCACCGTGCAGTTCCTCCTTTTCCAACCAGAGAATGTCAGCGTGGAGTTCGACGGTAGCATCACCGACAATCTGCTGCTCTTCACCTCCAAGCCACCCGTCACAGTGGAGGAAGCCCGCAAGGAAGCCAAGCGTCAAGGACGTACTTTTATCCATGTCCCTGCAGGATTTTACGATAGCATCCCCCCTCTCTTTGGGAAAGGGGCTGGGGGAGAGGCTCTCATACCCTCCAACACCACCGTCTATCTTTCCGGTGGCAGCTACTTCACCGGCACCTTTGCCATCGAAGATGCCGAGAATGTCAGCATCCTTGGCCGCGGAGTGGCCCGTCCGCCTCGTGGATACGAAGGATGCCATGTGCACCGTAGCCGGAATGTCCTTATCGACGGACTCATCCTCAACACCTGTCCTGTGGGCGAAAGCAACGGAGTGATCCTGCACGATGTACGCAGCATCTCGCACCCCTCGTGGGGAGACGGGCTCAACGTCTTTGCCTCCAGCAATGTGCTCTACGACCGTGTCTTCTGCCGCACCTCCGACGATTGCACCACTGCATACGCCACCCGCAAGGGATTCAATGGCTCGGTGCACAATGTGCGCATGACCAACTCCACCCTGTGGGCCGATGTGGCTCACCCCATCTTCATCGGCATACACGGCAACTCTGCCGTGCAGGACAGCATCGTAGGACTCGTTTATGAAAATATCGACATCCTGTGCCAAAGCGAACCGCAAGTGGATTATCAGGGATGCCTGGCCATCAATTGCGGCGACAACAACTACGTGAAGGACGTCCTCTTCGACAACATCCGCATCGAGCAAATCCATCAGGGAAGCCTTTTCCAAGTAAAGGTGGGGTACAATGCCAAGTACTGCACCGCTCCCGGCCGTGGTGTGGAGAATGTCACCTTCCGCAACATCCGCTACCGTGGTGCACAGCCCTACATGTCCGTCATCAACGGCTACAACGAAGAGCGCTGTGTGAAGAACGTCACCTTCGAAGGCCTGAAAATCAACGGTCGCCTCATCTATGATGACATGCCCGGCAAACCCCGTTGGTACAGCACTGCCGACTTCGTCCCCGCCTTCGTAGGCAACCACGTGGAGGGCGTCACATTCAAGAAGTAATAGTCGCAAGTGCAAGGCGAAAGGTTCAAAGTTCAAGGTTTAAGGTTTAAAGTGTATATCCTATTTGATTAGAACACAGAGACACAAAGACACAGAGTTTTAATTTTAATTGAAGAGAAATTCTCTGTGTCTCCGTGTTCTAAAAATCAGTGCCGAATGGCTTTTGAACCTTGAACTTTGAACCTTGAACCTATCATCAACAAAAACAACAATCCAAAGTAACAAATCCTGCATCTGTAGATTTCCTCATTCCGTAAATCTTGCACCCTCCCATAAGAGGGCATTCTCTGTCTATTTATGCAAACATGGGATTCCTCCTGTTTTCAATGCAAACGGCCGTGTGCACAACCGCTATTGTCCGTGTGAACACTCGCTTCTGCGGTTGTGCACAGCCACTCCTATAGGTTGTGAACATTCGGCGCGACACTTGTTCACACGGAGGGAAGCGGTTGTGCACAAGTGGTGAAAAGAGTCTGTTTTTCAGGCTTATGGGAGACGAGACAAAATGTATAAATATACAATCACTGCATAAATATGCAAAAAAGAGCCTCTGAGAATCCTGTATTTGGGACGAGACTTCTGTTTGATTGAAAATACGCGACTTCTTGCATTACGCTTATACAAAACTGGTTTTCAATCAAGTACAAACATCTACAAATCTATAAGGACCTGCACAAACACTTACTTTGGACTATTTGATGAACGGTTCAAAATTCATGATTCTTTACAGGATAAACAGAAGAAAGCAAACAAAACCTGTTTGTCCATCGATAATATTTGTATGTAACCTGAGCTGTAAGAAGAGAATAGAGAACCCCGTCTATCCAATCAGTGCTTCATCAGCTTTTCAATCAGTACTTTATTAGCTTCTCAATCAGTGCTTCATTAGGTGCTCAATCAGTGCTTCGTTAGGTGCTCAATCAGTGCTTCGTTAGGTGCTCAATCAGTGCTTCGTTAGACCTTTATGAAGCACTGATTGAAACTACCCCCCATTTACAACACGACAAAAATAGCAAAGTTGTAGTAGCCAAGCCGTAAGTTATTGCTTTTAGATACAAATAGAAGTCCTTTTATATTCTTGATAATTAACGGCATATGTAAGCATTGTAACTATTCAACGTCTGACACATAAATGCCTCTTAAACTTTGCCCCTCACCGTCTCATTACAGTTCTTCCCCCCTTCTGGGGAAATTGAAGGGAACGACTTCATTCTTCATTTTTCACAGAACAGGTAAATTGTACTTGAATTTGTGTTTTGCAACATATTCTGTGAAATAATTCATAATTAAGTTGTATCTTTGTCCCAACAATTATAATCTTAACTGAGGCAAGAGAAACGTCTGTCTGTCCGAAACTTGAAATATGGATTATGAGCTTTTAGCTCTTGTTCTCTTCTCTTTTTGAATATAACCAACATTCGACACACGAAAACGAGCAGAGGGGAGTTTGTCTTCTCAGATTCTTCACTCTTTTTGTGTGTCTATGTACCTCTAATCAACTTTTCCATCAAAAACATTTGCTAAAAATGTATAAAATTTGCTTTTTTTTATATTAAACACTGGTAAATTGAATGTTTTTATGTAATTTTGCCATTGACTATATATGTCCGAGTTGTTAGTGGTCAGTAATGGCTAATGACAATGAAGACAGAAAGAGTCAAAATAAACATTGATGGAATCCTGAGGTTGTGAACCCCGTTTGTAAGGACAGCCAAAGGTGAAAGGACGTTTTCTGAACGTTACTGTCTGTATACTCAAATCTCGCAAATTTGATCTTCCTACAGCGGTAATGCAACGAAGCGTTCGCGTGGGTGTATTATATCCTATCAGTTCGTTGCTGTCATTTATATTGATGGTTAATGGCCTGTGTTGAATTATAATATAACTCGGCGCGGGCTGGCTTGCGTTGCTTATCCTTAGGAAGAGGCAATGCGAGAGCCTGAGTATAGGGATAGGTGCGTAGGAACCAACTCCCGCGTCTTTTTTATTTCCTGGAACTTAATAGTAATCATGCTGAATTGGGGAGTTAGGAAGCAACATAAAGACTTCTAACGTTATGAAGCAGACAAAAAAGAATGAAGAACTCCAATCTCGAAGAGAGTTCTTTAAGAATGCCGCTAAAGGTGCTTTACCTATCTTGGCGTTTACTGTGTTAGGCTCTTCTTTTTTAACATCTTGTGAAGAAGACGAAAAAGAAAAAGGTTGCGGAACCAAATGTACTGGTGGTTGCTCATCATCATGTTCTGGTGATTGCGACGGTGGTTGCACCAACAATTGTGATAGTTTGTGCGGTGGTGACTGCTGGGCTTATTGTGAATCGAAGTACAAGAGTTAAACTTTTATTTTGTAGAGGGTATGTTGATTATTGGGACATACCCTCTTTTAAAACACAGCAGAAATGAGAAAAACAATAACATTTATAGTTACGAAGGATTGTCAATTAGCTTGCAAATATTGTTACCTCATTGGGAAAAACAATAAAGAGAGAATGTCGTGGGATATAGCCAAGAAAGCTATTGATTATATCCTTAGCCATGAAGACTATTTTCAAGACGAAGGTGTCATATGGGATTTTATTGGTGGAGAACCATTTTTGGAGATAGACTTGATAGACAAAATATGTGACTATTTGAAAGAGGAAATGTTTACTCGTAACCATCATTGGTTTAATGATTACACTTTCTCCTTTACCACGAATGGCCTAAATTATCACCAAAAGAAGTTGCAGAAATATATTTCTAAGAACAAAGACCATCTGAGTATTGCTATTACAATAGATGGGACGGAAAGGAAACATGATCTAAACCGCATTTTCAAAGGAAGTGGAAAGGGTTCATATAAGGATGTTGTAAAAAATATACCTCTTTGGTTGGAACAATTTCCAACAGTTGGCACGAAAATAACAATTAGTAGCGAAGATATTCCTTATATAAAGGAAAGCGTGATGCATGTATATGGATTAGGTATCCATGATGTACATATAAATTGCGTCTTTGAGGATGTCTTTAAGGATGGAGATGATTTACTCTTTGAAGAACAAGTTATAGCTTTAGCCGACGAAATAATAGATAATGGTTATTATAAAGACCATGTTTGCTCATTCTTTGATGAAAGTCTTGGGAAACCGTTAGATCCTATTAAACGAAATAATAATTGGTGTGGTGCAGGAAGAATGCTTTCCATTGATGCTGCTGGAAATTTCTATCCTTGTACACGTTTTGCTCAGTATTCTTTACGTGACAAAAAGGCTTGGATTATAGGTAATGTAAACGAAGGTATAGATCAGAATAAACTGCGTCCATTTCTTCTACTCGACCGTTGTACCCAAAGTCCTCAAAAGTGTATTGACTGTGAAGTCGCAAGTGGATGTGCTTGGTGTCAAGGTGAAAATTATGATGCTGCAGAAATTCCTACATTATATCAGCGTGCTACTGCTATCTGTAAAATGCATAAAGCTCAAGTAAGAGCCAACAATTATTATTGGAACAAACTATATCGTAAATTGGAACTTGAAGGTTTACGAGAAGAGTTTGAAGAAAATCGTCCTGTATCTAATCTAGAAACATGTTAGTATTATGTTACAATATCTTATAATATTATTAGATGATGCCAGTACGTCGTATTGTCATTATAAATCCAGTTCTATAAATCATCGTCTTATTGATTTGGTAAATCTTAAAGCTGGTATCCGTTTTGCCATGAAAGAAAACTTGATGATTCAGTTTGTATATTCTGATAGTGATTTACCAAGGGAATATAAAGAAGTGATAGAGACAATAGACCACTCTAAGATTATTCCATCAACATCTTCTTTGGTGGATGATGCTGATGTGGTGGTATTTAATAACTGGAAAGATATTATTGGTTACACCTTGGATGCAAAAGCAACTTATGTCTTGCGTATTTGCATGGATGATTTGTTTGCTCAAAGGGATATTATAAAAACTTTCATAGGTAAAGTCGCACGATTAAATATAGTCATTACCGACGTAGAAGCCTTTACAGAAAACGATATGTTTAAGTATCAGACCGTATTAGATACTTTTGGAAAGGAAGTTGAAGGCTTGTTCAAAGAAAATTTGTCTCCTCAGTTGAATGTAATAACAGACCGTATTGCATTAACCCAGATGAATAATTGTAATGCAGGCTCCAGCAATATAACATTGGCTCCTGATGGCAAGTTCTATATTTGCCCAGCTTTTTATTACGACGAGGATAAGGAAACTTTTTGTGTCGGAGATTTGCAGAATGGTTTGTACATAAAGGCTGCAAAACTTTATAAGTTAGCGTATGCTCCATTATGCAGAACTTGTGATGCGTATCAGTGTAAACGTTGTGTCTGGATTAATCGTAAAATGACGTATGATATTACTACTCCTAGCCATGAACAATGCGTATTAGCACATTTGGAACGAAATGCCAGTCGTAAAGTTCTTGAAGCAACAAGGACGGAAAAGGTGTTCTATCCAGAACAAGATATAAAAGAAATTAATTATCTAGACCCATTTGATGTTAGAATTGATTGGCATAAAATATGATTGTATATGAAAAAGAAGAAAGTCGGAATTGTTACAGCAGAAGAGCGTGACGAAATACAGAAGTTATTTAGACGCCATTTGGGATTAACAGATTTGGCAAAAATTGTAACTACGGACAATGTAGAACTGTATGAGAAAGTTGTAAACGATTTAGGAGAAACGAATGTTACTTTTCAAGATTGGTGGAATAAAAAAGGTGAAAAGTACAACTGGGAATCTACAGAAAATGGCCGTTGGCAAATTAATTTTGAGACATGTGAAATTTATTTAGTTACTAATTAAAGTTATGCTTATACAATTGTTGTTTATAGGAACTTCGGAATTATTGCTTATCGGTGGACTTGCACTTTTGCTTTTCGGGGGAAAAAAACTACCAGAAATGATGCGTGGTCTTGGTCAAGGTGTGCAGAGTTTTAAAAAAGGAATGAAAGAACCTTTGGCAGAAATAACAGAAAAAGATAGCGAGGAAGCAAATGGTGAAAATGAAGAAACCAAAGAAGGTGAATCCAAGCAGTAAGGATTCGGAATTAGAATTGTTGACTTTTGGTGGGCACTTGGAAGTGCTCCGCCAAAAGCTCTTTCGTATATTGGCTGTTGTAGGGGTATTTACAATCGTTGTTTTCTGTTTCAAGGATTTTACATGGCAGTTATTGCTTGCTCCAAGCGAATGGGATTTCTGTACTTACCGTTGGATTGAGATTGTTATGCAATCTGTCGGTATAGACTTTCGTTTCAACGAATTTCATGTTGATATGATAGCAACCGACCTTTCTAGTCAGTTTATGACACATATGAGTACTGCTGCATATCTAGGAGTACTTGGAGCTTCACCTTATATATTATATGAGTTGTTCCGATTTATATCGCCTGCACTTTATGAAAACGAACGAAAATATTCAGTGCAGGTTGCTAGCATTATTTATTTGCTGTTCATTCTTGGAGTGTTAATGTCCTATTTCGTGCTATTCCCCATTTCATTTCGATTCCTCGGGACTTATAGCGTATCGGTAAAGGTCGTGAGTAATATTACGCTTGATTCATATATTTCTACGTTTGTGACATTGACATTTATTATGGGGGTGGTATTCCAATTGCCAATTATAGCCTTTTTTCTCGGTAAATTGGGTGTAATAAGTTCTTCCATGCTTGCGGAGTATCGGAGACATTCGTTTATTGTAATCATGATAATAGCTGCTATTATTACGCCCCCCGACTTGATGACATTGATTCTAGTTACTATTCCACTATATTTGCTTTATGAAGTAAGTATTAGAGTGGTACAAATCGTTGAAAAATAAGAGTATATGATAAAATATTTTTGGTTTTTTTTAGCTTTGATTCTTCTTACTTCATGTGCCCCTTCTAATAAAAAGAAAGAAAAATACATCAAAGTGGTTTCTCAGTATATAACTGTTGTTAGCAAAAAGAATAGAGATGTTATAGCTATTACAGAAGATGGCCATACGATGATATGTCAAAAAGATTCACTTAATAACAATATTGTGTATTATGCAAAATTTGATAATAATGTAGGGAAATTGGGTTATGAAAGTGTTAAAGACAAGATAGTAAGAATTGAAACTGATTCTGCTATGGTTATGCTGAGAAGTGTCGTATCTGTTTATGGGGGAGTTTTTTACAAAGAGAATAGCAATTCTGAGTATAATGTTCTTTTTTATGATGAACATATGAATTGTGATACAATAGAGCTTTCCGATAGCTATGTATGTAATGAAAGTTATGCCGATTTGGAAAACCAAGAAGAATTTGTTAGGCAAATAATAACGCTACTTAATATTGCTTCAGAAACAGTTTTGTCAATAGGTTGGAAACATTCTGATAGTTGGAATAATATAGTTTTAGCTTTAGAGCCTGTACAAAGTATCATGAACTGCGGAATAATTCAAAATGATACCATCTATGCTCTAAATACAAAAAGGAATGTTTTAAAACTGCAAAGATCGACAGAAGGGCTTTCTCACTTTTTCTGTTTGCTCAGAGATAAGTTTAACAATAAGAATGAGCAGTAGTATTATTATGTTTCATTTTATTAATATTGCCCATTCGTTGGTGCGTTCCAAATCAATAAGCAAGGAGGTACTTAATTCCGCAACACCTTAATAACATTTTTTATAACTCCCTGAGCAGCAAAATACTGCTCAGGATTTTGCCATGTCAGAAAAATTACTTAACTTAGTGTTGTAAAAAATACTAGCTGTATAATTATGGAAGTCCACGTGTACAGTATAACTTGGAGTATGGAAATACAGGAGTAAGGTTTTTAGGGGTGTCAGAAGGATTAATTAGCATTTATGCAGAATGTATCGTAAAATCACGAAATTATTATTATTTTTGCACATCGAATAAAAACGGACTCACCACCAGCATCTGAATGCAGGAGGAGAGATACCTAGAAATGCGTTTTAAAAGATAAAAGACTTGTTTATAAACAAATAAGAACAATATAGACATGAGTGAGGAGCTGATTCCCCAAAGAGGAAATTACAAGAAGTTGCTGAGCTATCAGAAGACTGATGTGATATTTCAGCTGACTTACTACTTTTGCCACACCTATCTGCAACGGGGAGACCGCACGATAGATCAGATGGTTCAGGCAGCACGATCGGGGAAGCAAAACATCGTGGAGGGCTGTATGGCATCGGGCACATCGGCCAAAACGGAACTCAAACTACTCAACGTAGCAAAAGCCAGTTTGCACGAACTGCGCGAAGACTACGAAGACTACCTGAAAACCCGCAATCACCGCCAATGGGAAGAAGACTCGGTAGAACTTGCAGCCATGCGCAAAATAGGAAGCACCCACAACGATGGCGACTACTTTATGGAACTGGCCCGCACGCGTCCGCCTGAAACAATAGCCAACATGACCATTGTGTTGCTGAAGCAAGCCGACTACCTGCTGCACAGGCAAATACAGCGCCTGTCAGAAGACTTCATAAAAGAAGGCGGATTCAGCGAACGCATGATGAGAATGAGAAAAGACTATAGGAATAATGGGAAGTAAAAGCCATTGAAATTCCTAAGGACTTTAATGTCTTTAAAGACTCTAAGGACTCTAAGGACTTTAAAGACCCTAAAGACTTTAAAGCTCAAAAAAGAGCTTAGAAAGTTGATTGCTCAATTCTGAGCCGAATTGCATGATTTTGTAATCCAATTCGGATAAAACAGACTTTTTTCTCCGCAAACAGGAGGGAATATGAAGGAAAATGCTTATCTTTGCACCCAAATTCTCATTTTCAGGCGAATGAAAGTTAAGGAGATAGTATGTGCCCTTGAACAATTCGCGCCACTGCCCTTGCAAGACGGATGGGACAATGCCGGCCTGCAAGTAGGACTGACAGAGGCGGAAGTTACAGGGGCTTTATTGTGTCTGGACGTAACGGAATCTGTAGTAGATGAAGCTGTTACGCTCGGGTACAACCTCATTGTATCGCACCATCCGCTCATCTTCGGCGGACTGAAATCCATCACGGGACGGAACTACGTAGAGCGTTGTGTGCTGAAGGCTATCCGCCACGGCATCACCATCTGCTCGCACCACACCAACATGGATAATGCTACGGGAGGGGTGAACTACAAGATGGCCGAGAAACTGGGCCTCAAGAATCTGCGCTTCCTGGCTCCCAAGGAAGAATCCCTGCTGAAACTGGTCACTTTCGTACCCATGACACAAGCTGATGGGGTGCGACAAGCCTTGTTTGATGCCGGATGTGGATGCATCGGCGGATATGACCAATGCAGCTACAACCTGACAGGCGAAGGCACATTCAGGGCAGGAGAGGGGTGCAACCCCTTCTGCGGAAACATCGGTGAAATGCACCGCGAAGCGGAAGTGCGCATAGAAACAGTGCTACCGGCATACTTGAAAGGAAAAGCCGTGCGGGCACTGCTGAAAGCACATCCCTACGAAGAGCCGGCGTATGACCTCTATCCGCTGAAGAACACGTGGATGCAGGCTGGCTCGGGACTCATCGGTGAATTGCCTGAAGAGATGGAGGTGAACGAGTTTCTGCAACTGGTGAAGAGGACTTTCCAAGCCGGATGTGTGAAATCGAACAGATTCAGCGGAAAGACCGTGCGCACCATCGCGTTGTGTGGTGGAGGAGGTGCTTTCCTGCTCCCTAAAGCCATCGGACAAGGAGCGGATGCTTTCCTGACGGGCGAAATCAAGTATCACGACTACTTCGGACACGAGGACGACCTGCTGATGGTGGAAATCGGACATTACGAAAGTGAACAGTACACCATGGAGATTTTCCAGAAAATCATCCACGAGGCGTGTCCCACTCTGGACGTAAAACTGACGAGTGTGGACACGAATCCGATAATGTATTGTTAATATATTAAGGAAATAAACGGACATTATAAATAAAAACCCAATAATAAAAACGTATGGCAAGAGAAAAGAAAGACCCTACAGACTTGAGCGTAGAACAAAAGCTGAAAGCTCTCTACCAATTGCAAACCATGTTGTCAGAGATTGACAAAATCAAGACCCTCCGCGGTGAACTTCCTTTGGAAGTGCAGGACTTGGAGGACGAAGTGGCCGGCCTCAACACACGTATCGACAAAATCCGTCGCGAAATGGCCGAACTCCGTCAAGCCATAGCCACCAAGCGCAACGAAATTGAGGACGCCAAGGCTTTGATGAACAAGTATAAGGAGCAGCAGGACAACGTGCGCAACAACCGCGAATATGACATGCTGAGCAAGGAAATCGAATTCCAGTCACTGGAAATCGAGCTTTGCGAAAAGCGTATCCGCGAGTTCACCTCTGCCGAAAAGAGCAAAAACGAGGACTGCGTGCATAGCGAAGAATTGCTGGAAGACCGCCAGAAGGACCTGGAGCTGAAAAAAGCCGAGTTGGAAGAAATCGTATCGGAAACCAAGCAGGAAGAGGAGAAACTGAGAGAAAAGGCTAAGAATCTGGAACTCACCATCGAGCCCCGCTTGCTTCAGGCTTTCAAGCGTATCCGCAAGAACTCACGCAACGGTCTCGGTATCGTATATGTACAGCGCGATGCTTGCGGAGGTTGCTTCAACAAGATTCCGCCCCAGCGTCAGCTCGACATCCGCATGCGTAAGAAAGTCATCGTGTGCGAATACTGTGGCCGCATCATGATTGACCCCGAACTGGCAGGTATCGAAAAGCCTGTAGAGAAAGAGGTTGCACCCAAGCGCCGTGCCGCAAGAGCGCTGCTTCAGCAGAGAAGGAGTAACACACATACATGCCAGACCTTACCTTAGCCTTGGGATAAACTCCATTCATCCCAAGGCTGAAGCCACTTCATCCCTGGGTTAAGGTTCATTAGAATTTTCCCCTACCTGAGAAAAAGTTTTTTCAGGTAGGGTATTTTTTATCCGAGAGAAATACAAAGTTTTATTTCTGTACCACACACAAAAAAAGAGGACAAAATCATCCTACAATTCCCGATACTCCGGCACATCCTTCAGAAACTCATATGACTGATGGTCATAATCCATGCGGCAACAATAGTGGGAGAGTCCGTTGCTGACGATAAGGTAATCTACCCGGAAGACAAGATTGTAACGACTGATTTGGTCGAACACCTTCTGGGTAATAGGAATATGGGGAGCCTTATACTCAATAATCATGCAAGGGGAGAGAGTGCGATCGTAAAGCACGGTATCACACCGGCGGGAAGTGCCATTCAGCGTCAAAGCCACCTCATTGGCCAACAAAGAGACGGGATACCCCTTGTGTTCGACAAGGAAGTGGACAAAGTGCTGACGCACCCATTCCTCTGGTGTCAAAGCCACGTATTTGCGACGAATAATATCCCAAATGGAATTTTTTCCATCACGAACCGCAATTTTTGTGGCATAAGGTGGTAGATTTAATGATAACATTTACTATTTTTGCAACTATAAATTGGATGTCGGAAATGTTTCCGCATGCAAAAGTAATTGTTTTTATGAAAACGAAGAAAGAAATCGTCACCAATTGGTTGCCCCGATACACAAAAAGACCGTTGGAGGAGTTCGGCGAATACATTCTGCTGACAAACTTCAATAAGTATGTGGAAATTTTTGCAGAGATAATGAACGTGGAAATTCTCGGACGAGACGCCAACATGACATCAGCCACGGCAAACAACATCACCATCATCAACTTCGGTATGGGAAGCCCCAATGCGGCCATCATCATGGATCTGTTGGGAGCTATCCAACCGAAGGCTTGTCTGTTCCTCGGCAAATGCGGAGGCATCAGCAAACACACACTCATCGGAGACCTTATCCTGCCCATTGCTGCCATCCGAGGCGAAGGTACATCAAACGACTACCTGCCCGCTGAAGTACCGGCACTGCCTTCGTTCATGCTGCAACGAGCAGTGTCATCTGCCATCCGCGACCATGGAAGCGACTACTGGACAGGCACCGTCTATACCACCAATCGACGCATTTGGGAACATGATGAAGAATTCAAACAACTGCTTCGAGAAACGCGTGCCATGGCAGTAGATATGGAAACAGCCACACTCTTCTGCACCGGATTCGCAAACCGCATCCCTACAGGGGCACTGCTCTTGGTTTCCGACCAACCGATGATACCCGAAGGAGTAAAGACAGAGAAACTGGACAACTACGTGACACAGAAGTATGTATATGACCACGTAAAAATAGGAATTGATGCCGTACAAATGATTCGAGACGAAAAGAGGACAGTGAAACATCTGAAATTTGAATGGTAATTATCTATAACTACGACACAGTATGAATTATACATATTGAACAAAGAGACACAAAGATACAGAGATTAAATAATATTTACTTATATCAATAAAAACTATGCGCCTCAGTATCTCTGAGTTCTAAAACAACAAGAAAAATGGCAAAGCAGGAAATTACACACGTTGACATCGTCAAGGATTTGCAAGCAAAAAAATACAAACCCGTCTATTACCTGATGGGAGAGGAGTCGTACTACATCGACCGCATAGCCGACTACATGGCCGACACCATCCTGACCGACGAAGAGAAGGAATTCAACCAAATGGTACTCTATGCTTCAGACACAGAATTGTCAACAATTATCAATGCCGCCAGACGTTACCCAATGATGGCCGAACACCAGGTCATCATTGTGAAGGAAGCACAGAACTTTAAGAACCTAGACGAGCTCTCCTTCTATCTACAAAAACCACAACCCTCAACCATCCTTGTTTTCTGCCATAAGAACGGAGCTCTTGACAGAAGAAAAAAGATTACACTTGAGATAGAGAAAAGCGGAGTACTCTTTGAATCAAAACGGATGAAGGATACCCAACTTCCAGGATTCATCAGCACCTACCTGAAGAGGAAAGGTATCGACATCGAACCACAAGCCAGCCAACTGATAGCCGAATCCATCGGCTCTGATCTGAACCGTATCAGTAGCGAACTTGACAAACTTTTTCTTAGCCTTTCGTCCCAACAGAAACGCGTCACACCTGAACTTGTAGAACGGCACATTGGCATCAGTAAGGACTTCAACAACTTTGAATTGCGCAATGCACTCATCGAAAAGGATGTATTCAAAGCCAATCAGATAATAAAATATTTTGAAGAAAACCCAAAAAGCAACCCTATACAAATGACCCTTTCACTACTCTTCAGCTTCTTCTCAAACCTGATGTTAGCTTACTATGCACCCGAGAAAAGTGAGCAGGGTATAGCAGCCCAACTGGGCCTTCGCAACGCATGGCAAGCACGCGACTACATGGCAGCCATGCGAAAATATTCAGCCGTAAAAGTGATGTACATCATTAGCGACATCCGCGAATGTGACGCTAAATCGAAAGGAGTAGGGAACCCTTCAACCGATAACGGCGACCTGCTGAAGGAACTTATTTACAAGATACTTCACTGATTCAAAAAGCACTTTACTGATTCAACAAGCACTTTACTGATTCAACAAGCATCTCGGCATAGAAAAACATTAATACAGCCCTCTTTTTTCTATTTCAACTGTTTTCACAAACAAGAAAAACAGTGATTACTATTTATATATCAATACTTTAACCAAATCCTGAGCGCCTGAGAATCGCTTAAAATCGTTCGACCTTCATCTATGTCCAGAATAAGGGAAGGAAATGGCATTTCAAGAAAAAATAGGGCAGGAGAGTAACCGATCAGAAACAAACCTCCCCTCTTAATCAAGTATCATTCTTCCGCCATAAAAACTAATGCCAAAAAGTCAGCCAACATACGAAGCGCACATAGTTTCAAATGAAACATTTAAAACCTGCATCAATAGAACAAATCCTCTGGAAAACTCCTATTTGAACAATATTCACTGATAAGGAGATTTCAAAACAACAAACCATTTATCAAATTGGAAGCAAAATAGAATAGTTACAAATGTGAAGAAATATACTTCGCTATTTAATTATTTGCATACGCAACATTACATAAACATAAACATAAACTCAACAAAAGTATATACATTTATAAATTATTTGCAAATTAACAAAGATACACACTATATTTATCCATAATATTTATATTGTTATATTTAAGCTTCACATACATAAATTTATTAATATTCAAATTTAAACAAATTATATAACAGTATAAAAATCAGTATAATAACAATATTTATTAAATCTAAGCATGAACCATTTGTATATTTTTTGCCTTTTTCACTGAAAGAGGATGATATATTCAAGTATTCTTATTATTAATCCTATTTTCAGTCAGTTAATTATAGTTTTTTATTCTATCTATTTACAAATACTTCTTTTTACATGTATATAAACATACAACACTCATTTATAAACTTAAACCGTTTATATTGTTTGTTTGTAAATATGTAATTTTATAGTAGTAAATTTGCAAAGATAAAATATTATATTTACTTTTGTATCGAAAAAGAAGCGTACAACTTTCAAACCAATAACTACAAAGATGAAAGACAGGATTATTGATATAATGAATTACTTGCAGATGAAACCTTCTACATTTGCAAATGCAACCAATATAAAGTTGGCTACTCTCTCGCAAATACTGAACGGACGCAACAATCCGAGTTTGGAGGTTGTATCCAAGATTCGTACAGCCTTCCCCTTCCTCAGCTATGACTGGATTATCTCTGGTGAAGGAGAAATGTGCAAAGAGCAACCCACATTGCCTTTCACCGAAGAAATCCCCCCTTCAAACATGGACGAGAATCGAGAATTTGCGACCGAAAGGACGGATGATTCAGAAAATCGCAAGGATTTCGCACCATATCGCCCTCAAGAACACAGCAGAACCACTGACATTGAAGAAATTAGATATATAGAAAAGCCAGCCAAGAAAATACGCGAAATAAAAATTTTCTATGATGACGGTACGTATGAGACATTTGTACCGCAAAAATAAACAAATAAGCATATTCTTAAGAATACAGAGAAGCAAAGACACAGAGTTCTCCTCCTTTTTATAAATTCTCTGTGCCTCTGTGTCTCTGTGTTGAAAAAATAAGTTATCTTTGCACCAAAGATAAACAATATACCTATTTTAAATAATGAAAAAATATATTTTAGACCTGACCGTCACAGAAAACACAAAGCTGCACGACAGCTATGTGCTGCTGAAACTGACGCACACCAAGGCTTTGCCCGAAATGCTACCAGGACAATTTGCAGAGATTCGCGTGGACAATTCGCCCACCACTTTCCTGCGCCGCCCTATTTCCATCAATTACGTTGATACAGAAAAGAATGAAGTATGGTTCCTTGTACGTCTGGCAGGAGACGGCACACGCAAGCTGGCAACCGTAAACGCGGGCGATATCGTAAATGTGGTACTCCCATTAGGAAACGGCTTCACTATGCCAACAAACAACACACAACATCCGTTGCTCATCGGTGGTGGTGTAGGTACAGCTCCGCTCCTCTATTTCGGCAAGAAGTTGCAAGATATGGGAATCCGTCCGACTTTCCTGTTAGGTGCCCGCTCGGCCAAAGACTTGCTGCAACTGGATGAATTCAAGCAACTGGGCGATGTATATTGCACCACCGAAGATGGTTCGATGGGTGAAAAAGGCTTTGTCACCCAACATACGGTATTGAGCGAGAAGCAGTTCGACAGCATCCACACCTGCGGCCCTAAGCCTATGATGGTGTCTGTTGCCCGTTATGCCAAGCAAAGCGGCATCGAGTGCGAGGTTTCACTGGAAAACACAATGGCTTGCGGTGTAGGCGCCTGCCTCTGCTGTGTGGAAAACACCGACGAAGGGCACGTGTGTGTATGTAAAGAGGGTCCCGTATTTAATATAAAGAAACTATTATGGCAGATTTAAGCGTAAACATAGGAAACCTGAACCTGAAGAATCCCGTCATGACGGCTTCGGGTACATTCGGATATGGTGTGGAATTTGAAGATTTCGTTGACCTTGAACAGATTGGCGGAATCATAGTAAAGGGAACTACCCTCAATCATCGCGAAGGAAATCCCTATCCGCGTATGGCAGAGACCCCCTCGGGTATGTTGAATGCCGTAGGCCTGCAAAACAAGGGTGTAGATTACTTTGTGGAGAAAATCTATCCGAAAATCAAGGATATCAATACCAATATGATAGTCAACGTATCTGGCTCGGACATTGAGTCTTACGTAAAGACGGCCGAACGCATCAATGAGTTGGACAAGATACCAGCCATCGAGTTGAATATCTCTTGCCCCAATGTGAAACAAGGCGGTATGGCCTTCGGAGTAACTCCCGATGGTGCAGCAGAAGTGGTAAGTGCCGTACGCAAAGCATACGACAAGACACTGATTGTGAAGCTTTCGCCCAATGTGACAAACATTGCCGAGATTGCCCGTGCCGTAGAAGCCGCAGGAGCTGACAGCGTATCGCTCATCAACACTCTCTTAGGTATGGCTATCGATGCCGAGAAGCGCAAACCCATCCTCTCT
>JAFXDL010000162.1 GCA_017516265.1 Bacteroidaceae bacterium | reverse complement strand
AGTGTTTTTCAGGAGTGTAGGAGGTAGAAGTGACGCTACGCTTAGGAGTGTAGAAGACAGGAGTTCAGGAGTATAGAAGTTCAGGAGTTACTTCCCTTCGGTCAGTCGAAAATCTCTTCTGATTTTTAACGTCAAGGTATGGTCAGACGATAGTTTTGCTAACTCACTAAATTACTAACTCACCAATTCACTAAATAAATACCCTTACAGCATACGTCCACAGATCCTTCGGTGCCCTCAGGATGACAGAGACGACATGAACTTTGAACTTTGAACCTTGAACTTTGAACTTTGAACTAACTCACCAACTCCCTAACTCCCTAATTCTCTTTAACTCTTCAGTTGGGACGTCATTTGGTACGCGAACCTTTAAAATCCCTTGATAATTTGTTTATTTGAGAGGAAAGAGTTACTTTTGCAAAAAATATCAAATTGATTGATTATGAAAAAAGGAACTGTATTACGTCGGATTTCAGCACTGAAAGAGCAATTGCTAGAATATGGGGTGTCAAACATAGGATTGTTTGGCTCGACTGTACGGGGAGAAAACAGAGTCAATAGCGATATTGATATTTTGATAGATTTCCATGTAGGTAAGGAAACTTATTCCAATTTTATGATGGCGTGTGATATCTTACAGAATGCATTCGGTCGCCATAAATTGGATATTGTCACACGGAATGGTCTTAGTCCTTATATTGGGCAGAGTATTCTAAAGGAGATTGAATATGCATAAGTCTTTCATCCCATATTTGCAGCATATCTTAGATGAGTGCAATTACATAACTTCTGTGATTACAGAAGATGTGGCGATGTATCAATTCCTGTCTGATGAAACGTTGAAACGGGCCGTCACCCGAAGTCTGTCCATCATAGGGGAAGCGACAAAAAAGATTCCTGCTGATGTGAAATATGAATGGCGGAGCATCGCTTGGCGTCAAATGGCGGGTATGCGGGACCGACTTGTTCACGATTATATGGGTGTGAATTATATGATAGTCTGGGATGTGGCAAAGAATATCATCCCAGAACTAATTCCGCAAATCAAAGCTGTTATAGAAAGTAATCATCAAGCGTAACATTTTGGAACGCGAACCTTTAAAATCCCTTGATAATTTGTTTATTTGAGAGGAAAGAGTCAGTTTTGCAAACTGAATCAATAAATGAGACTCTTATGAATACAGCAGTACAAAAGATCGAATTGGAAATTCCACAAGTAGATTTGAGCTTTTTGCGTAAACTGGTGAAGAACATGGGATGGACCATGAAAAAGACTGCTACAAGCAAATTGTCTGCATACGAACAGGCTTTAGATGATGTAAAGCATGGGCGTATTTCGGAATATAACAGTCTGGATGAATTCATCAAAGAAATAGAAGGGTGATGAAATATACACTACGAATGGCCAATCAATTTATCTTTTCTGTTGTATCCTGTATTTCAATGGTATCATGGATGCTGTAGAAACGCTTGCTCAAATGCCTACCATCGGTCGTATCGATACCAGATTTTCTAAAGGAAAAACAATTTATTACTCTTTTGTAGTTCACCCCAAATACCGCATTGTGTACTGCTACACACAACGGACGCTGTACATTGTTGCCATTCGGGCTACAATGATGAAGTAACCCTAAAAAATTATTCGCTTCGCTTTTGAGAAGATAAAAGGTAACAAGTTTAAAGTTCAAGGTGATGAGCTACTAGTTACTAGCTACTAGTTCAAAGTTTAAAGTTCCAAGTTCAAGGTTTAAAGTTCAACCCTTCACCAACCACTAACTCACAAGATAAATACCCCTACAGCACACGTCCACAGATCCTTCCTTCGTCAGGATGACAGAGACGGAATGAACGTAATGGTTTAAGGTTTAAAGTTTAAGGCCCCCCTCAATCCCCCCAAAGGAGGGAAGAGCAAAGATGAAACATTTTCAGTCCCCTCTCCTTTGGGGAGGGATAGGGAGGGGCTTCACCAACTCACTAAATCACTAAATAAACAGCACACGTCCACAGATCCTTCGGTGCCCTCAGGATGACAGAGACGGAATGAATCTTAAACCTTGAACTAACTCACTAACTCACCAACTCCCTAACTCACTAAATTCCCATGAAACCTACCATGCTCCGCGATTACCAACAGGAGATTGTGTTCCGTGTACACGAGGCATGGAAGTGTCATCGGAGTGTGATGGTGCAAATGCCTACGGGTACGGGGAAGACGCATGTGCTAGCACAGATAGTGAATGAAAAATTAAAGAATGAAAATGAAGGATCACTATGCGGCACAAAACAACCGACAAACATTCTGATTGTGGCTCACCGCATAGAGCTGATAGAACAAATCAAGAATGTGCTTCACCATTCTTCACTCTTCACTTTTCACTCTTCACTCATTAAGGTTGAATCCATCCAGACTATCTCCCGACGGATAGACTCTATAGACTATTCTCCAGATGTGGTGATTATTGATGAGGCACATCATGCACAGGCCAAGACTTATCGCATGTTGTGGGAGAAATGGCCAAATGCAAAGTTCCTGGGTCTGACGGCTACGCCTTGCCGCATGAACCACTGTGGGTTCACGGACTTGTTTGATACGCTGGTATGCTCGTGGAGCATCGCGGAATTTATCCGCAAAGGGGTGCTGTCGGTTTTTGACTATGTATCCATCCGACCTGACAGCATGGAGCAACGGCTGATTGACTCATTAGAGAAACGGGGGGCTGACGGTGACTACCAGATAAAGGAAATGAACGAGGTGCTGAACAGACGACCGAGTATCGAACGGTTGTACCGAAGCATCAGGGAGTTTGCCGACGGGAAGAAGGGCATCGTATATGCCATCAGCATTGACCATGCACGGAAGATTGCGGAATACTACTGCCAACGGGGAATAATGGCTACGGCTATTGACAGCAAGACGCCGAAGGAGGTACGCAAACAGACTGTGGAGGATTTCAAGGCTGGAAAGATACAGGTGATGGTGAATGTGGATGTGTTCAGCGAAGGATTTGACTGCCCGGATGTGGAATTTGTACAGATGGCACGACCAACGCTGTCGCTATCGAAGTACTTGCAACAGGTGGGACGTGGACTCAGAAAGAGCGCAGGGAAAGAGTACTGCACGATGATTGACAACGTGGGACTCTGCCGGGTGTTCGGACTGCCGGTGCTGGCATGGGACTGGGAACGGATGTTCCGAGGGGAAATGGCAGGAAAGGGAAACAAAGCCCCCTCCAACTCTCCCAAAGGGGGCGAGAGCAAAGAGGCAAGGTTCGAGGTTCAAGGTTCAAGGCCCCCCTCAATCCTCCCAAAGGAGGGAAGAGCAAAGACGAAACATTTTCAGTCCCCTCTCCTTTGGGGAGGGATAGGGAGGGGTTTCACTAACTCACTTCTATTTCAACCTCTCTACGAAACAGACTTAGGAGTAGGACTGGTTATCTCGCACGAGACGCTGTTGGAAAGGCTTAACGAACTGGATGTCCGACCTGAGACGGAAGAAAAATGTGGGGAACTGAAGGGCTGGATGGACGAGGAAACGGGACTGTGGGGACTGAAACGGGGAAGAAGAAAGGTAACGGAAGCGAAATACATCACGGTGTTTGACACTAAGGAGGAAGTGGCGGCTGTGAGATTCGAAAACTACAGTTGCGGTCTGGTGAACGATGAAGGTAAAATACTGTGGAACCAAAAGGAGGGGGTGTCCATGCGCTTTGGTCGGAACAGGATGCTGGAGATAGAGGTGACTGGCGGAAAAAGGAAGTATCTGGACTTGTGTAACCTGCATATCTATGACTGCCAACCGGAGGTCAAACGATATGGGGGCTTTGAACTGCTGAAGGTGAAGGACAGATGTTTCTCGCGTACCCAATCGGTCTATTCGAGTAAAGGGACTTACGAATCGCTCCGCATCTTCAATATGGGATTTCTGCTGAGAATCCAAGAGGAGACGGGGGATACCTATTGTATCCTGAAGGAGGAGAACGAAGAATACTACCGCTATGAACGCAGACTGGCGGACAAGGGGGTGGTGGTTTCGGACATGCAGGGAAAGCTCTATCGGATAACTACCGGAGGAGAGAAGGTGGATATAGAGAATGACAACCTGGGAGATGCACAGGAGACGGTCGCCCGACTGGCAAAACGGGTGAGGGAGGAACAACATGCCAATAATGAAAGAAAAAGAAACAATATACTGAACGACTACCAACAGGCTGTGCCTTACAAGGCCGGAATGAAATGGGGACTGAAGGTGGGAAACCACATTACGGTACCACCCATCTACCGACAGATTGCGGCCCCAATAGGGAGGTATTGTGCGGTGGAGAAGAATTACTGTCAATGGGGTATCATTGCCATTGACGGTACCATATTGATTGAACCCAAATATATAAAGGTTTCCATCGGACAGGACGGTACTGCCATGCTGACGCAGGTAACGGGGAAGGAGACGATGGTGAAACTTAAATAACAATCTAAAATACTTTATTCTATGAACAACAATGAGCAGAGTTCCAAATTATTGGTATTCAGCGTCGTCTTGGGCGACGTGTTGTGGATGAATGCACTGCTGGCAGTGCTGTATGTTGTATGGCCGCATTTCAATGCCGGCGGTATCTACAGTGGCAGCTATTGGGAGATGATGGCTTTCAATACGCTGTGTTATGTGGTGAGTGCCTACTACAACGGGGTGGTGCTGCACCTGCGAAAGAAACGCAACATACATATCATCGGCAAGGTGACGAAGAACTGCCTGATGTTTGTCAGCATTTCGGTGGCATTCATCGCGCTGGCTGGATATGATGGTATATCGACCCGATTCTTGGTACTGTTCCATCTGGTCAACTACCTGGTGCTGATTCTGTGGAGACTGAGTTGCTACCACCTGCTGAAGAGATTCCGCCAGAAGGGACACAACACACAGGCGTGCATACTAGTCGGAAGTGGAAAGAATATCAGGGAGCTGTATAAGGAGATGACGGAACCGACGCTGGGATACAGGGTCAGGGGGTACTTTGACTTTGCACCTGACGAACAGTTGTCAGAGAAGATTGACTATCTGGGTACTCCTGACCACGTGGTGGAATGGATGAAGGAGCACAAGGTGGATAATGTGTATTGCGGACTGCACTCGTCGGAGAGTGAGGTGATACTGCCTATTATCTACTGGTGCGAACAGAATTTCACGCACTTCTTCAATGTGCCGAATGTGCGAAACTATCTGCATCGGAGAATGTGGTATGACACAGTGGGGGATGTGCCGGTACTGAGCCTGCACCGCGAACCGCTGAACGACTTTGATAACCGAATGATGAAGCGGGCTTTCGACTTTGTGATGTCGGGACTCTTCCTCTGTACGGTCTTCCCTTTTATCTATCTGATAGTGGGTGGTATCATCAAGATAACGTCTCCGGGACCTATCTTCTTCAAACAGAAAAGAAACGGTATCAACGGAAAGGAATTCTGGTGCTACAAGTTCCGAAGCATGAAGGTGAACAAGGATGCGGACAAGGTGCAGGCGACAAAGAATGACCCGAGAAAGACGAAGTTCGGAGACTTCATGAGAAAGACAAACATTGACGAACTGCCACAGCTGATCAATGTGTTCTTGGGGGACATGTCGCTGGTGGGACCACGCCCGCACATGCTGAAACATACGGAGGAATACTCGGCACTGATTGACAACTACATGGTGAGACACCTGGTGAAACCCGGCATTACAGGATGGGCACAGGTGACGGGATTCCGTGGAGAGACAAAGGAACTGCACCAGATGGTAGGACGTGTGGAAGCGGACATCTGGTATATGGAACACTGGTCGTTCCTGTTGGACCTGTTCATCATCTACAAGACTTTTGCCAATGTGATCAAAGGGGAGAAGGAGGCGTATTAAGTGAAGTGTATTTCTTTAGGAGTGTAGGAGGTAGAAGTGACGCTGCGCTTGTTTTAGGAGTTCAGGAGTGCAGAAGTACAGGAGTGCAGACGAATGTGCTGTTTGCATGGGAACTTGTTTTAGGAGTGTAGACGATAGTTTTATCAAGAATCCAATAGTGAGTGAAGAACGAAGAATGAAAAGGTATATATATATAATAGGTATAGTATGGCTGTCTTTCATCGGGAGCCTGTATGCTGCGGACGAAGATGCCAGGAAGCATGATGTGGAGATGGCGGACGTGTGGGACAACTGGTATGTGCAGTTGGGACTGGACATGTCGCTGCAGAATCCCTATGGATATGACTTGGCAAAGGTATTCCCGAATGGAAAGACTTTCGGTGTGAATGCTGCCATCGGGCGATGGTTCACTCCGGGACTGGGACTGCGAGGAAAGGTGAACTGGGAGAATGGTATCCCGCTCTTTGAGAACGGGCATGCCAACTGGCTGGCTCCCATGTACCAGTGCGGAGTCAATATGGAGCGAGGAGGATATCTGGCTCTGTATGGGGACATACAGTTGGATGTACACAACCTGTTCCTGGGGTATGACGAGGAGCGGATGTGGAACTTACAGGTATATCCGCGTGCCGGAGTGGCCTATAACTTCGGTTCATCGAAGGGAACTCCGGTGCTGGGGGTTGGAATCGGCAATACGTTCCGCATCAATGAACGACTGGGTATCTATCTGGATGCGGCCTATCAGATGGTATCCAGCGGATTCATCCCTGTGGGGACAGGGACGGGGTCGAACAGCAACGGGTACTTTGACTTCAATGTGGGAGTACAGGTCAATCTGGGCAAAAGAGGATTCAAAGCACAAGCACCGAATGAGGAAGCTGCTGTCATCGGTTCGTTCTGGAAAGGATGGTTCGTGCAGGCTGGACTGGATATGAATCTGCAAACACCCTATGGCAAGAACCTGTCACAGGTGTTTCCCAAAGGAAAGACATTCGGACTGGATGTGGCTGTGGGAAAACATTTCTCACCAGAAGTGGCCTTGAGAGCCCGACTGAATTGGGAGAACGGCTTCCCCTTGTTTGAGAATGGGCACCTGGAATGGGTGGGACCGGCAGGAAGGAATGGCATCAACATGGACAAGGGGGGATATGTGGCTACCTATATGGATGTGTTGCTGAATGTGCATTCACTCTTCCTGGGGTATGATGCGACACGCAAATGGCATGCTGTGGTGTTTCCACGAGCCGGACTGATAAGTAACCGTGCCACCAAGTCGGGGTCTCCCATGGTGGGAGCCGGTGTGGGAACGACATACAGACTGAATGAACGATGGAGCCTGTATAGTGACTTGGCTTTCCAGATGACAACCAGTGAATTTACAGGAGGCGTGGGACCTACAGGCATGAGTGTAAGTACAGGATTCAATGGAATTCTGGATTTCCACATTGGAGTGCAGCTGGATTTGTAATTTAGTGAGTTAGTGAGTTAGCTCAAGGTTCCAAGTTCAAGGTTCCAAGCTCAAGGTTCAAGGTTTAAGGTTCATGCCGTCTCTGTCATCCTGAGGGCACCGAAGGATCTGTGAACGCAAGCTGTATTGATATTTACTATTTACGATTTATTGAGTGAGTTAGTGAGTTGGTGAGTTAGTGAGTTGGTGATAAGTGAAGGGTTAAACTTTGAACCTTAAACTTTGAACCTTAAACTTTGAACCTTGAACCTTGATTGGAGAAATGCAAGCAGCACATTCGTCTACACTCCTAAGCGTAGCGTCACTCCTACACTCCTACACTCCTGAAAGAAATCTCCTTCCTACACTCCTGAAACAAGCGCAACGTCACTTCTACACTCCTACACTCCTTTCTAAAAAAAGGCAACCAAACAGGGATATAATGGTGATTCATTTTGCATAGTTTGAACACCGGTTGTCTTTCGGCGCACTTACGGGGCTTTTGCTACGGCCTTGTAGGTGCGCTTTTTTTATACCCTTTACTCTTTCTCAGGCATACGGAATGCAGTATAAAGTTCCAGTAAGGCTGCAATGGTGAGGGTGGCAATCCAGCCATTGTGCCGCTCGATGAACATCAGTACACCTGTGACGAGCAACATCAGACAACCAAATAGCTGTTGGCGGCGCAAACGTTTGACTACCAAATCATCTCCATCATAACGGTCGGCCATCTGCATGGCGGCAAAAAGCAAGGCTCCAATACAATAGATATAAGGGGCAAGGGTCCAGCCTGTTATCATTAAAGATGCACCAATCAATAGGACTACGGCACCTGTCATCATCAATGTTGCATTCAGTTTCGGATTCATAGGGCGTGATTCTTATTCTTCGAAGATGAAAATGTCTTCATCTTCTGTTTTCATCAGATAGCGCTCGCGTGCTATTTTTTCAATGGCTTCAGGGTTGTTGTTCAGTTCTTCCAATCGGCGGGTATCTTCTTCGTACTGCAAGGTGTAGCGCTTGATTTCAGCCTTCAGTGATGCCATCTCTTGACGGTGAACTGCACGTCGTATGAGGCTGTTTTCGTCCAACACCCCGATAATAAGCAGAAAGATAAGCGTCGTCAGCAGATACTTGTGACGTCGCAGCAATAACCAGATAGTTTGCAGTTTTTTCATAGACATGTGGGTTTTATGGTGCAAAGATAAAAAGAAATAAGTAACCTGCATATAAAAAATTTGTTTTTCTTCCACTTTCATTGTACCTTTGCATCATTGGAACCAATCATGTCATTAGTTACATTGCAATGGAAGACTATATAGTGTCGGCCAGAAAGTATCGTCCGACGAATTTTGACTCTGTAGTGGGACAGCGTGCACTGACCACCACGCTGAAGAATGCCATCTCTACCGGAAAGTTGGCACATGCCTATCTGTTTTGTGGTCCTCGTGGAGTGGGAAAGACGACTTGCGCACGTATCTTTGCCAAAACAATCAACTGTCTGCATCTGACACCTGAAGGGGAAGCGTGTGACGCCTGTGAGTCATGCCAGGCTTTCAATGAACAGCGTTCCTATAATATTCATGAATTGGATGCAGCGTCCAATAACTCGGTAGAAGATATCCGCTCGTTGATTGAACAAGTGCGTATCCCGCCTCAGATAGGTCAATATAAGGTGTTTATTATCGATGAAGTGCATATGCTCAGTACTGCGGCTTTCAATGCTTTTCTGAAGACATTGGAGGAACCTCCTCATCATGCCATATTCATCTTGGCCACTACGGAAAAGCATAAGATTCTTCCTACCATTCTCAGCCGTTGTCAGATTTATGACTTTAACCGTATGAATGTGAATGATACGGTAGAACATCTGATGTACGTAGCCGGGAAAGAGGGTGTTCATGCCGAACCTGAAGCCCTGAATGTGATTGCACAGAAGGCTGATGGTGGTATGCGCGATGCGCTTTCCATTTTTGACCAAGTGGTCAGTTTTACGGGAGGAGAGGTTACCTATCAACGGGTGATAGAGAATCTCAATGTGCTGGATTATGAATACTATTTCCGTATAACGGACATGATGGTTGATGGAAAAGTGCCTGATGCCATGTTGCTCTTGAATGAAATACTGAACAAGGGATTTGATGGGCATCACTTCATTACAGGATTGGCTTCTCATCTGCGCGATTTGTTGGTCAGCCGTGATGCTTCCACATTGCCTCTGTTGGAGGTGAGTGATGGGGTGCGTGCCCGATACAGCCAGCAAGCTGGGCGGTGTGATGTGAAGTTCTTGTATAGGGCCATCAAGTTGTGCAATGACTGTGACCTCAATTATAGGGCGAGCAGGAATAAGCGCTTGTTGGTGGAAATAACACTGATACAGGTGGCCCAACTGATGTCGGACGAAGCGGATGCCTCTTGTGGGCGTGGCCCTAAGAAGATATTAAAACCTCTGTTCAAGCAGCAAGCAACTGGTGGTGTATCCCAGCCACAGGTTGCTATGGATGCATCGTCTCAGACGGTGGCTCCCGCTGCACAAAGTGTGTCTGCTACAGCTCCTCAACAATCCCAGCCTGTCCAACCTGCGGCTCCAAATTATCCTTTTGCCCGTAAGGAGGTTTCGGTGGCTAAGGTGCCGACTTTGAAGAAAGGGCATCTGAGTGTATCCATTCGTCAAGGGCAGACAGCTTCACTTCCGCAAGAAGGGGGCAGTGCGGCACAGCCTGTCGTTCATCAGCAAAAACAGGATTCTCAGGAAGATTACATTTTCAATGAGAATGACATCCGTTACTATTGGCTGGAATTTGCCAATCAGCTTCCTATTGAAGAGAATGCAATGGCCGGCCGGATGAAGAATATGCGTCCAAAGTTACTGGATGACCATACGTTTGAGGTGGTTGTGGAGAATGAATTGGTGGGTAAAAGCATGCAAACGATCTCACAAAGGATAGTGACTCATATGCGGACCCAACTGCACAACAGTAAAATAGCGATGACTGTGCGTGTGATGCAGGAAAGTGATGTCAAGCGGGCATACGGTCGTGTTGACCAATTCAAGATGATGAGCCAAAAGAATCCGGCATTGCTGAAATTGCAGGAAATCTTTGGACTCGAACTTTACTAACTGAAGTAGCTCTTCCCTAAAGTCAAGAACCATTTGGATATTCGGTTGTTATGTCAACGTAACAGAACCAATATTCAAATGGATATGAAAAAGAAAAGAACTTTTTTGCTTGCCCTTGTCGGTCTGGCAAGTGTTGTGCTTCCTTTGAGCGCACAAAATCTTCTTACCGTTGCTGATGAAATCCCCAACAGTATTGTGCTAGTCAGTGTGGATGAGGCTGGTGATGAACTCATCGAAGTGATGAATGCCTCACAGCTGCCTCATGTGCATGATCCGCAAGCTCCTCGTTTTGTACTGACCGATACGGAAGGTAATTATGCATTAGGTATAGGCGGTTATGTACGTGCTGTAGCCGAATATGATTTTGGCGGTATTGTCAATAGTGTGGATTTTATTCCTGCTCTCATCCCTAATCACAGTTATCTGAACAGTCAGATTCAAATGGATGCCACTACGGCTAACCTGTATGTAAAGTTGGTGGGACGCTCCTCCCTCTTGGGTAATTTTGTGGTTCATACAGAAGGTAACTTCCGGGGTAGCGGTCGTACCTTTGAATTGCGCAATGCCTATCTGGCTTTTCGCGGAGTGACCATCGGTTATACCTATGGTGGATTTATGGATGCTGCAGCTATGCCTGCAACGATAGATTTCCAGGGCCCTAACGGTGGAACATTCTATCGCACCACGCAACTGTCATACACCTGTACAGCTCTGCAGAACTTTGCATTCCGTGCTGGCATAGAGATGCCCAAAGTTGGTGCAGAAACAACTACGGCCTATCGGATTGGAGGACAGCGTATGCCCGATTTTACCCTGTCTGCCCAGTATGCATGGGGAGACAATAGTCATATCCGTGTCGGCGGTATTCTCCGTAGTATGACTTATGCAGCAGTCTCCAATGACGATGCACACAGTGTGACTGGTTATGGTGTGCAGGCCTCTACCACCTTTGGTATTGGTTCCAGTCTGCGCATGTTCGGCCAGTTTACTTACGGAAAGGGTATCGGCCAGTATCTGAATGATTTGGGTGAATTGGATGTTGACCTTGTCGCTAACCCCGAGAAGGATTCCCGTATGCAGGCCTTGCCTATGATGGGGTGGTTTGCCGGGTTGCAATACAACATTTCCCCCTCCTTGTTCCTTTCGGCTACCTATAGCCAGTCGCGCCTATATTCCGAAAACGGGTATGCCGCTACCGTGGGCGACAGTTATCGCTATGGTCAATACTTGGCCGCCAATATGTTCTGGTCGGCCAGCAGCAATATACAGTTCGGAGTGGAATACTTGCATGGATGGCGCAAGAATTTCGATGCCTCTACCCGCGATGCCAATCGCATCAGTCTGATGGCTAAGTATTCGTTCTGAGAAGAATGCAGAAGAGGGTGTCAAAATAAAGCCATTTGTTTTTTTAGGCACGGATTACGCGGATTACACGGATAAATTATAACCATTATTCACCTTTCGGCTCATCGAGAACCTCTTTTTGATTTTCTCATCAATGTATGGTCGGGTATAAAATGAAATATAAATCCGTGTTAATCCGTGTAATCCGTGCCTAAATCTATTTTGTCTTTATTTGCTATTCCGAAACTATTCAGTGATTCTTTTTGTTTCAAACGCAGAGACGCTGAGGCGATAAGTTACTTCCTTCTATAAATTAATTGAGGGTGTGTCCGAAAAAATAGCGTAGTGAAACAAGGCTTAAGAGATAATCCAGTACTTCTTAGGCGGTACTCCAGTACTTCTTAGGTGGTACTTCAGTACATCTTACGTGGTACTCCAGTACTTCTTAAAGAGTACTGAAGACGGTACTGGGAGAAGTATGTATGTTAACGATTTCCGTTGTGTATGTTGACGATTACCGTTGACTACTTTCTATCTAATTTATAGTCGAGATTGACTGAGTTAAACTTTATTTTTAGTCTGGGTTGACAGGGTTCAATTTTATTTTTAGTTATCGTTGACTTGCTTTCCGTGCACGGGGGATGTTTCATTCAGAACACAGAGACACAGAGTGGTTTATAAAAAACGTAAGAGAGACTACTGATTTAGGAAAAGGAATGGCTCTGTGTTTTTGTGCTTCTGTGTCCCAACGAAAAACAGGTTGTATCTCTCTTGGTGATATTGGTTGCTGGTGAGTTTGCTTTCGCAGTGAATATGGGTTGCTTATTGCGCCTCTTGTCGGTTGAGGGGCTGATAAAAGTCCTCAGTTTTGCCGTTTTTGACGCAAAAGCAAATAAATTTGATAATTTTTCTTACTTTTTCTTTGTCGGACAAAATATTAAATGTAACTTTGTCGCCTAATAGCATAGTGTCGGAAGGCATTAAATGTTGATTTTGAGTTGATGGTGGCTATATATATTATAGGTACACGCGCGAGAAAAAGACGAAAAAAGAAATAGAAATTAATAACTAATAATTAAGTTTTATGATGAAGAAAATTTTTAGTAAGTATTTCGTGGTTGCGGTGGTAGCCGTAGCTATGGGATGTATCTCTTCTTGTAAGGACTTTGAAGATGAGATGTATTCAGAACTGAGAGGACAGGACGTTGCCTTGAAGAAAGATTTGAATGAACAGATTGGCAAACTCCGTCAGGAGATGAAGGACAGCTTGCAGAAGGCTCGTGATGAGCGCGAGGCTTTGCAGAGCGCATTGGATGCTCATATTGCTGATGCAGAAGCTAAGTATGCAACCAAAAATGAATTGGCTGCAGAAAAAACAGCTCTTGAACAGCAGATTGCAGCAGGTGATGCTACATTGCAGACAAAGCTGAATGCAACTAATGCCCGTATCGATAGCTTGAACCGTGAATTGGCTGTGACTGTAAGCGGTGTTGAAACTCTCATCAATGACCTTGCTGGTGTAACAGGTCGCATTGAAACTTTGGAGCAAGATTATGCTAAAGTGGAATATGTGGATGAGGAAATTGCAAAGATTAACTCTCAACTCGCCAATTATTATACGAAGGAGCAGGCTGATAGTGCGATTAAGGCTGCGGCAAGTGATGATACATTTATTCAACAACTTGTTGAAAATAAATCTTTTATTCAGCAGGTTACGGAGAATAAAGTGTTTGGTGGGGATACTACTATAAATATCTCAAATGTTACGCAAAATTTTACGTACATTACGGACGTATCAGATTCAGTCTTGAAAGTTGCTGCCCAAAATGCTACAGCGATTGAAGAACTCAAGAATCAACTTTGCAAAATCGACTGTGCTGCATTGCTCGAAGATTTGAAAGACCTTCAGGCTAAGGTTGACTCTATTGAAGAGGTTTGCGCTACTTTGGAGAGTGATGTAGAAGAGGCTAAGGCTTTGGCTGAGGAAGCTAAGGAATTTGCTAAGGAATATACCGATTTGGCTATCGATAAGATTCTTGCTTATACAGAACCCCGTTTTAACAGCATCGAAGAGATGTTGGCTGAGTTGTTTACTCAAACAGAGGAGCAGGAAGATTGGTTGAAGGAGCATGAGGCTGAAATCAACGAGCTGTTGGCAGACGTTGAAGATTTGAAGAAGCGCGTAGAAGCAAACGAAAAGGCTATTGAAAGCTTGACCGAAAGAATGGATGTTGTAGAAGATGTTTTGGAAAACCGTATCTCCAGCGTAGTTCTTCAGGCAACCAAGAGCCCAGTAGTTGGTTACTTCAATATCCCCATGGGCATCAAGTCTAACGTATTGGCTGCTTACTATGGTGAGGCTATGAGCGATGTTTATTTCCCCACTGTACGTACTGCTAACTTGATTTCAGGTAAGGCTTTTACCGACAAAGAAGCAGCTCTCTTAGGATTCTCTGAGGCATTGCTTGCAGGTGAAGGTGAAACATTGATTGACGATGCGGAAGGCAATGCAGGTACACTTTATGTTACAATCAATCCTGCCGAAGTTGATTTGGATGGCGTTGAATTCTCTTTGGTAAACAGCATTGATGAAGTTTCTTATGTGGCATTGAGTGATTTTGAGGAATCTACAGAAAAATTGACTTTCGGCTATACACGTGGTACGAATGGTTTCTATGAAGCTAAGGCTACTATCTCTGCTGAAGATGCTGCAGCTGCTAAAATGCGTGTTGATTTCAATGAAGTAAAAGAACTTGCTTCTGAGTTGAAGAGCAGTGTGGAAAATCTGAACGTTGACTTTACCGGTATTGCTGCCAGCATCCAGTCTATCGTAAACGATGTGGCTGATGCTTCTGCTTTGAAGGCTTCTTGGGAAGACAAGATGGGTTCTCACAACGTATATTCAGAGTACGCTTTGGCTGCAATGACTGTTAAGCCCTTGTCTTTCCAGTTCATGCAGAACTTCGAGATGAAGAACTTCCCTGGTATTACTCGCGTTTCTAACTTCATCAATAACGCTATTGATAAGATTAATATCACTTTGCCCAAGTTCGATATGGACTTTACTGCTCCTGAAATCAAGAAGATTCAGATTAAGGACTTCGACGAGCTGGGTGTTAACTGCATCATCGAGACTACAGTTAAGTATAACTTGAATATGTCTATTCCTGTAGCAGACGTGACCGTTCCAGGTCAGGACATCAACGTTCCTGGTACAACTATTACAGTTCCTGAACAAACTGTTACAACTAAGGTTAACAGTGAGGATGTTACTATCGTTATTCCTGCTCAGACAGTGACTATTGATGGTCAGAAGGTGAAAGTTGACGGAACTACAGTGAAGATTGCTAATGTAGAGGTTAACAAAGTATTGGAAATCCCCGTGAAGTACGATATGACCGACATCATCAAGGATCTCTATGGCAACGTAACTGAGCCTATCGAAGATGTTAACAAGATGTTGGGTGACCTTGAAGATTTCATGGACGATGTTAACAAGATGTTGGAAGAATTGGATGCTATCAACAACATCGAACAGTCTATCACTGATGCCAAGAATGACATCAAGAAGGAACTTAATGGTTATCTGGAAAGACTGAACAACAAGTTGTGTGGTGCTATCAACTCAGTTCACGACCGTCTGCAGCCCAACATGTTGCTGAAGACAGAAGATGGCTTCGCCATGTTGAGCCAGGTAGAGAACAAGCCTACTGAACTTGACGCTGCTAACTGCGTATTGGTTCCCACTACTTATACGGGCGAACTCCTTGTTCCCGCATTCAAGAAGTATGTGGCTGTAGTCAATGTGAAGGATGCTGAAGGTAACGATGTTACTTCTGCAGAGATTGCAAATGTGAATACAGGCAACTTGAATACTGTACTTGCAGGTTCTACAACCGAGATAGAATTTGCCGGTAAGAGCGGTTATACTTACGAAATCGTTTACTCTGCCCTCGACTACAGTGGTAAGTATTCTAACGTAAGATATTATGTAACTGTTAAGTAATCTTGTCCGGACAAAAGAGAATAGGTAATATATATAATAAGGTAGGGAGAGGCAGGCAATGCCTTCCCTCCCTTATGAAACGAACAACATTTAAAATATAGAAGCATATGAAATTCAAGAAAATGATATTGTCAAGCCTTCTTCTTGGTGCCGCTCTTTGCGTGAATGCACAGGAACAGAAGACTGAGGTGGTGGATGCATTCAATCCTCACTGGTATTTGCAGGCACAGATCGGTGGTCAACACACATTGGGTGAAATTGAGTTTGGTGACCTGCTTTCACCGAATGCACAACTT
>JAFXDL010000161.1 GCA_017516265.1 Bacteroidaceae bacterium | reverse complement strand
GTAAATGGGTCTTTTATGACACACGCCCTCCCCCTACGGGGAACCTACGGTCTCCGTCGCACAGAGCACTGTGCTCCCCTCGCTGCGGCACGGATGGATATTTAATCCATCCTCCTACGGACCTTGCTACGCCCTCTAACTTAGAGGGAGAGTGTTAGTTAGCTCTGAACCGCATGGTTCTCTCGTCATCATCGAATTGTTTCACCGCAGGGTGTCGGGTGCTCAGAATGAAAGAGAAATCATGTAAGCCAATTATATACAACCAACTTTTCGGACTGCCCCACAAATATGTCAGTTTGCCTGTTCGTTCGTTGAAGTATGCCTATTTGTTCGTCGAAGTATGCCTATTTGTTTGTAAACCTTTACCTGTTTGTCTGTTTCCCTTCTGTGATATTACATAGGTGCAGTGCGGCATTGCACTATAGTGTAGTGCGGCATTACGCTGTAGTGTAGTGCGGCATTACACTATAGTATAGTGCGGCATTACACTTCTCATTCTCTTCGTTTCGCAAATAGAAAAAAGGCTGTACTTCTGCGTCAGGATAGCTGAACTCATGCAGATAACAACCTAAAGAAAAAGTGGAGCACGGCCGCGAGAGCTATGCTCCACTTTATTGGACTTGATTGGGGGCGTATGCTAAGCAAACGACCGTAAATCTGTAAGCGTGTTTTTTATCTGACAATCAGTTTGGATGTTTCCATCTTCTTGCCGTCGTTTGTCAGAGTTACGTTGTACACACCTGATTCCATGCGGCGCAAGGGTACTCGTACCGATGTCTCACCGGGAGCTACGGCATTGCGATATACCGTGCGTCCATTCATGTCGGTAATCATCAGTTGTCCGCCTTTCTTCACCGACTCTTCGCCAAATTCTACCGTTACGCTTGTATTCTTCTTCGGCATGGCGGGCAGGATATGCATAAAGGCTGCGCTGCTAGCGCGGGTGATGCCACTTCCGTTGGGGTTGATTTCGTAGAATTTATAGGCATTCTCTTCTCCACTATAATCATAGAATCTCAAATAACGTTTGCCTCCCCAAATAATGAGGTCTCCACCTTCAGTGTCACCTGCATCAAAAGAAGCTATCACATTTCCATCTTCTGAAACAACTTCAATTCCTACATATTCGTATCCGCTTCTAAAAGATCTTGTATCTGCAATACCGTCGCCGTCTCGGTCTTCTTCACCTATAAGACGGTCACTGTATGTTGTGCATTTACATCTGATATATTCATACTTTTCGTCTGTATTGAATAGGGTTTGTGTTGCTATTATGTCTCCTTCCAATTCGTAAAATAAATTTTCGTCATAATTTTGCATGTCCCATATTTCTTCCATGTAATCGGTGTATTCGTATTCATCCGTATCAACGACTTCCCATTCGCCAGTCCTTTGATAGGTGATAGGTTGAATTTTTAAGGTCTCACCACTTAGGACGAATGCACCGATGACACGTTCATCGTACATTGAATAGTCGTACCCAATTAAATACATGTAAACGTCACCGTTTGTATCGGTATGGATAGAGTCTCTATCCCAATGGTAATCATAACAGTTATTATCATGAAGGATGCTGCTTCCATTTCTTTTTAAGCATTTGATTCTTTCTTCTTGGCTGCCTTGGCTCCATGGTACGTAGAGAACTATATCATCTGTTTCGATGGTGGCAAATTCCTCTGAAGTTTCAGATTGGAATTTTAAGGTGTTGCCATTTAAGATACATGTACCTTTTGTGTAGCCCCATCCAATTAGATAAATGTAAACGTCACCGTTGGTATCGGTATAGATGGAGTCTTTCTCATAATAATCGATGTCATAACCCTGCTGCAGCAGTAAATAATAGAGACGGTTGTCTTCTCTTAACCATTCAATCTTTTCTTCTTTACTGGCTTGGTTCCACAGTCTTTCTGGTCTGTAATTCTCCGTCCTGAGGGTAACTAATTCTCCTGGAGTTGCAACAGCAGCACGACGTTCATAAACAGTTTTACTTAATCTGATTTGCGGAGCAATCTCAAAACTATGCTCAACATTGAATGAACTGTTGTATATGCTGACCTTGAGATTTCCATCCTCTCCCAACTGTTCTGTTGTGACAAGCTTGGTTTTTTCATCAGCAGAGAAAACTTTGGGAAGTATTCCTAATCCTTCATTCCAACTCTCTGGCAACGTCGCCACCTGTGCATTCATTGCTCCCGCCAACATCAAGCCGCAAAGAGCCAGTTTCCATGTCTTTTTCATTGTATTTAAACATTTGTTTGCTTATAAGTCCCCGAAGTCAGCGGTTATACATTCTTTTTGTTGATGGTTTACCGATACAAAAAAGGCATGAGACTTGTTGCCCTGTGTTCACGAAACTGAGGCATCGCCAAACGCCCTAACAAAATGAACATGGAAGAAACAATATTCCCACGCCATCTTGCAATATGCAATGGGAATACAGTTTGTTCAACCGTTTCATACATATATACAAAACAGAATGAGCATCGTTTGCTTCTGCCCTTTGTTGGAATTTTGGCGAATTTCAGTTTTCAGACATCATGCAAAATGCTTTCTTTGCAATCCGCAGATTTCTCCCTACGGACGGTGCAAAAGTAGTGAAAAGCAGGGGAAGGACAAAATAAATCGTCAGATTTTTTGTGTTTGGGGGTATTTGCGGTAAATAAAAAGCGCATTTTTCCTCCTTTAAGAGAAACGGAATGTGGCTGAATAGTAGGGGCGTTAAGGGTTAAGCGGTATCTGTTTCAATTAAAGTTTCGCAAGTAAAATTGCCAATGTCTAGACCTTCAGCATGCAAACAAATTACTTGCGAAACTGGAAGTTTTTATAAGAATATATATACGCAAATCTTACTTCACTTTCACCTCTATCACGCCCCCATTGGGATTGAAGGTGACAAGGGCTTTACCATCGTCGGTAAGGGTGACGGGAAGTTTCTTTCCGTCCTGCTTGGCAGAGAGTTTGCGGATGGGGGTGTCACCTTGGATGACGAGGGTGAGCGGTTCGATGAAAAGTGTCGGGTCGAGGCGCATGGTGGGGGTGATAAGCAATTGGTTCTCCTTGGGACGGGCTATGCCGAGCGAGGTGGCGCGTCTTTCGGCCGTATAGGCCGCCACTTCGTAGAAGGTGCCTACCCAGATGCTGTCCTTCAGCGAAGCCACCATGTCGAGGTGTTTCCACAGGCGTTGTGGAGTACGGCCGAAGTTGTCGTATCCGTAGGTGATGCCGTGGGTCATGGTCACTCCCCAGTCGCGTGTGTCAATCATCTTTTGTGTCCACTTGGCCAGTTCTTTGTCATTTGATTTGCTGCCCAGCGAGCGTTGGAAGGTGCGGGTGCCCACGCGTCCTTTGTCCGAGATGCGGCGCCCTTCGGCTTTCTTGTTGTTGTTCGGGTAGCAGAAGGTCAGTGCAGGCTTACCTGTACAAGCCAGGATGGCACTGTCGTTCTTCATGATGTCCTCCCGTATCTCTTCGATGGGGAAGCGGGCAAAGTTCTTATGCGCCCATCCGTGGTTGGAGATTTCGTGTCCGCGGTCGGAGAGTTCGCGCAATTGTGCCCACGTCATGCGGGTGGTGTCGGTGATGTGTGCGTCGTCCTGATTGATGCTGTTCCCGTTGATAAAGAAGGTGGCCCTCATGCCGCGTTTCTCGAATTCGGGGCCTACCTTCGTGTAGTGCTCCTTCAATCCGTCGTCGAAGGTGTAGCTGATGGCACATGCCTTGTTGTCCTTGTACTTGGCGACAGATACCTGCCACCCTTCGGCCGCGCAACTGGTGGCGACCATCATTCCCATGATTAAAGTTATCAGTTTGTTCATTGTTATAAAGCTTGGGCGCGTATGTCGGACCCGCCTGTAAAGATGCCGCAAATGTAGTTGTTTTCTGTGTTTTTGGCAAATAATTGGGTGTGAATTTCATGAAAGGCTTCAAACTCTCTGAAGATTTCTTGCCGTTTTTCCAAGATTAAGTTGTAACTTTGCGCCACAATTTTTTATTATTCAATAACATTAAATCATTATATGGAAATACCATTTGCAGAATCATGGAAAATCAAGATGGTGGAACCCATCAAGAAGAGTACACGCGCTGAGCGCGAACAGTGGATTAAGGAGGCAAACTATAACCTCTTTCAGTTGAAATCAGACCAGGTGTATATTGATTGCTTGACCGACTCGGGTACGGGTGCCATGAGCGACCGTCAGTGGGCGGCTATGATGACGGGCGATGAGGCGTATGCCGGTTCGGCTTCGTTCTTCCAACTGAAGGAGACCATCACTCGCCTGACAGGCTTTGAATATGTTATCCCTACTCATCAAGGGCGTGCGGCAGAGAATGTGCTGTTCAGTCATCTGGTGAAGAATGGTGACATTGTGCCTGGTAACTCACACTTCGATACCACCAAGGGACACATTGAGAGCCGCAAGGCTACAGCCCTTGACTGTACGGTGGATGAGGCGAAGGATACCCAGCTGGAAATTCCCTTCAAGGGAAATGTGGACCCTAAGAAACTGGAGAAGGCATTGGCCGAACATGCCGACAAGATACCTTTTATTATTATTACCATCACAAACAATACGGCCGGCGGTCAGCCCGTGTCAATGCAGAACTTGCGCGAGGTGCGTGCCTTGGCCGACAAGTATGGCAAGCGCGTCATTTATGACTCTGCCCGTTTTGTGGAGAATGCCTACTTCATCAAGACCCGCGAAGAGGGGTATGCCGATAAGACCATCAAGGAAATCGTGAAGGAAATCTATTCGTTGGCCGATGGTATGACCATGAGTGCCAAGAAGGACGGTATCGTGAACATGGGCGGTTTCATCGCTACCCGTCACGAGGACTGGTATGAGGGAGCCAAGCGTTTCTGCATTCCCTTCGAAGGTTATCTGACATACGGTGGTATGAACGGTCGCGATATGGCTGCTCTTGCCGTCGGACTTGATGAGAATACAGAATTGGACAACATCGAGACCCGTATCCGTCAGGTGCAGTATCTGGCCGCCAAGTTGGATGAGTACGGTATCCCTTACCAGCGTCCCGTGGGTGGACATGCTTTGTTTGTGGATGCCGACATGGTGCTCTCCAATGTTCCTAAGGAAGAGTTTCCGGCTCAGACACTTGCCATCGAACTATACTTGGAGGCCGGTGTGCGCGGATGCGAGATTGGTTACATCTTGGCCGACCGTGACCCCGTGACTCGTGAGAACCGTTTCGGAGGTCTCGACCTCTTGCGCCTCTGCATTGCCCGTCGTGTCTATACCAACAACCACATGGATGTGATAGCTGCCGCTCTGAAGAATGTGTATGACCGCAGAGAAAGTATCAAGCATGGTGTGAAAATTGTGTGGGAGACCGAGTTGATGCGCCACTTTACCGTGAAGTTGGAGCGCATCGAAGATTGAGCCTGACTAAAATTTATAAAAAAGAGAAATCCCGTATTCCCGTCCCAAGAAAGCGAAGTTGGATGGGGGTACGGGATTTACTTATGCTATTCCCATAAACAAATTCCGTTGTGTTTTGTTAATAAAGTAAACATGCATATGTTCTGCTTGTAAATCTAAATTAATTAACTATCGGAATTATGAACATAAATTTGTTGAAAGCGTTGGTCAAGTCTGACTTTGGCTTTGACCAAGAGTCGTATCAGGCATTGCGTGGTACGTGTTATGAATTGTTGCGGAGCCATGCTCCCCAAGTGTTGGCGTTGGACGAGGTAGGTGTGGCCGACTTTGTTGCTCATGCAGGGCATCTGCTCGAAGAGAGTCTGAAGTGTCCCGACGCGCGTTTTGACGATGCGGTCTATCATCGTGCCTTGGAAATCCTGGTGAATAGCAGTGAGGAAGAGCGGAAAAAAGTGTATATGCGGGTGTTGCACGACACCTTTGAACAGAAAATGGTCATGTTCTTCGTGGCTGTACTGGGGCTGTATGTGGCTCATAGTGATTGCGAAGATGATTTTTGGGAACCTTATGGGTTAAGCGGCCATTTCCTGTTGATGGATGAGGGGTTTGCCCATGTGTTTGAGGCCTATTGTCTCCGTCCGCTTTACGATGATACCCTCCCTCACTACGACCGTCGTCTGGCTGCTACTCTCAGTGGTGTCTATTCATTGGCCGTCACTATCATGGGGCTTGAGGCATTCAATCAGCATCTGCACAAGTTCCTCCACTATGTCCCTGAACGGGAAGAATGTTGTAGTTGTGAATTCTTGAAGAAACAAATAAGCCCACTTTAAAAGTGGGCTCAAAAATGGATGATGAAAAACCTTTCTCTATTGCTTTGTTAATCCTAGAATATCTTCAATAGTAACATGCTTTCCATCAACGATGAAACCTGAGGCGTTGCCATTGTCGTAAGTTGGTGCTAAAACGATTTTTCCTTCTTTGTTGATGATGCCCCATTTGCCTCCTTCCCATATCCAATGGTTGTCAAGGGTGTTGCAATTCACTTTCTTCCCACCCGTACAGAATATGGCATATCCGCATTCTTGGAAAGGCCATACAAAATCGAACTGAGGTTTGATGACTATCTCTCCGTCCATATTGGCAAATCCCATTTTCCCATTTTCAATGATACGGAATACACCTTCCTGGGGGGCATCGGGTCCATTGTCACAACAGAATACTTCAAACAGGGGTTCCGCCTTTCTGTTGATGGCATAAATTCCTTTGGGGCCTTCTTTAAAAAGGACGAAGGCAATTTTCTCTAAATGAGAACTGTAAACGAAACTGAATTGGTCGGCAGGTATGACGATTTCTCCCTTAGAATTGACAAAACCAATCCCTTTGTCTGTAACGGGGTCATATTGATATTTTAATACCTCTTCTTCTTGTGAAAAGCTAGTTGCTATAGATGAAAGAATGACGCAAAATGTAATGATAGTTTTTCTCATATGTTCAAGCTTGTAAATTATTGCATTTGTGGACATGGTTTTTATGCGGCAAATGTAGTGAATCCTATTTGTTTGCACGTAATAAAGAATGTTATTTTTTTTCTTTCCCTTATAAACTTTGTAAAAAGATTGTGTTTTTGGTATTTTAATGCTTCTTTGACTGATGATAAACCTTGAATCTTCTGATAAGAAATGTTGGAACATTGAACGGAATACCCTACACGTGATTTGTCATCATTAAGCAGGTTCGAGCAATTGTTAACCCCTTGTGGTTGTGGATTCGGGTTCAATTTATGCTCTGTTTTTATGAAAAACAGGAAAAAATAAGGTTAATACAAAAATTATTCGTTTCTTTGTAGCCTATTTATTAAGGAAAGAATAAAGAAAATGAAGCGAAGTCTTTTTGTTTTGCTCTGCTGCTTGCTGGCATCGGTGAGTGCATGGGCTAAGGTGGTGTCTGAGAGTCAGGCACGGATGGTGGCACAGAGTTTTCGTCAGACGGGTGCACGTAGTGTGGCTGTACCCACGTTGGTATATACCGGCATGGCCTCACATTCGGGAGCACGTGTGGCGGAAGCCCCCACGTTTTATGTCTATAACTATGGCACCGATCAGGGTTTTGTCATTGTTGCAGGCGATGATTGTGTGCCCTCGATTTTGGCTTATGCCGATAAAGGGCGTTTCTCAGCTGGCGATGCGATGCCCTCGCAGGTAGCCTGGTGGCTGGATACCTACAGTGTCTATATCGATGGCGCACGTTCGGGCACACGCGCTTTGGTGCAGGCTCCCGACTTGGGTGATTTTGAGGTTGCCGTACAGCCTTTGGTGAAGACCTTGTGGGATCAGGCAGAGCCGTACAACGGCCTGTGTCCGATGCTTTCTGCAGACGAACGCTGTGCTACGGGGTGTGCCGCTACGGCCATTGCTCAGGTGATGAACTACCACCAGTGGCCCGAGAGTGGTGAAGGCTCGGTGACTCATGGCGGCTTGGTGATGGATTTCTCGCAGAGTGTATATGACTGGGACAATATGCTCGATACCTATACTCCGGGTGCTTATTCGGAGACAGAGGGACGTGCTGTGGCCAAGCTGATGCTGGATGTGGGTATGTCTGTCAAGATGGCCTACGGATACGAAAGTGGTGCGCAGAATGTGCATATCTACCGTTCGCTCTATACCTATTTCAAGTATAGCAAGAAGGCACAGTTCGTGTCGCTGAACAGTATGACGGGTACGGAATGGACATCCCTTATCCGTGCAGAATTGGAGGCCGGACGTCCCGTCTATTACAGTGGTGTCTCAGAAGACCAGACGATGGGGCATGCCTTTGTGTGTGACGGTATCAGCGAGGACAACCAGTTCTTCCACTTCAACTGGGGCTGGAGTGGTCATTGCAACGGTTTCTACAGTGTATTCGTGTTGAATCCCCCTATTCCCGGCATTGGTGGCGGACAGGGGAACTTTAACCTCGACCATTGGGCCATTGTGGGCATTGAGCCTGCCAGAGATGAGGATGAAGAGAGTGGCATCAAGAAGATGCCCGTGTTGGTGATGACGGACAATTTCAGAACCAGTACGACACAGACATCTTTAGGACGTTCTTTCCCGGTAGATGTCAATGGTATAGCCAACTACGGACCGGACGATGCCACTTTCCAATTGGCTATCGGCTTGTTCAAGAATGGGGAATTCAGACAGACCGTGTCTGGTGTGCAGAACCTTTCGATGTCGGAATTCCGAGGTACGAGAATCACGAATTATGCCGTCACCCTGCCCCACACGACGGCAACGGGAGATTATGAGTTGCGTGTGGTCATCGGTGCGGATGGTGAATGGAGTGAGCCTGTGTACGAGCGTGGTGTCTATCTGCGCAGCATCCACTTGATAGTGAAGGAAGGTAAAGTGACTGTCCATCCGGCCAAGACAGAAGGACTGGAACTCTTGTGTGTTGTCAACGGACAGATGCCGGCCGATATGCCCTCTACCTTATTGCCTGGAAAACTTTACCCGATGAGGGCGAGAATTATCAATCAGGGAGTCTTGCATTTCAGTGGTGTAGTGGGGTACCGTCTGCTGAAATGTCCCGAAGAGACATCAGGGCCTTCTGCTGGTGTGACACAGGACACAGTGACTGTGTCTGAAGGTACAACCCAAATGTTCCTCTATAGTGGCAATGGTGCTAAGGACTACAATTTTGACATTCGGCTTAACGAATCAGGGAAGTACCTGCTGAACTGTTATTATATAGATCCTGTCAGCAAAAATGAGGTGCCTGTGTTCTCTTCCAATCCTATCAGCGTGGAAGAACCTGCCGTGAAATATCCCCGTCGGGTAGTGGTGGAGCAGTTAGGGGCAGGAGGCGACCCTGGCGCTATGCAACAGTTGGCAGTAGATTACCCTGACAACTTCATAGGAATCACAGTGTACGAAGGAGAATCTGCCGCTTTCTCCCAGTCGGCATACATTGATTCGTTGAATGTGCCTGCCGGAAAATCAGTGTTGATGAATCGTGTGCGCAGTTCCAGCCTGAAGTCGGTGACGAATGCCGAGGCCTATCTGCAAGATTGGTTGAAGGTGCCTGCTATCGCTTCGGTGGAGGCAAAGGCCAGATATTCCACTTGGACGAATGATTCTGTGGAACTGGAGTTGACCACTCGGTTTGCCTATACCGCCGAAGATATTGACATGCGTCTGGCGGTGGTGGCACTGAACCGGACTCCCATCAATGGAAGTGGTGACGGATGGACCTATACCGATGAGGCTACGGGTTTCCATCCCGCTGACGCATGGGGAGGAGTACGGGGTGCTATACCTTCGTCGGTGAAGGCTGGCGAGGACTATGTCTATACCTTGAAATTGAAACCACAGTATGATGAAGAGCTGATTCTCGTCGGCCTGCTGGTTGATGGCGAGACGGGCGAAATCTGCAATGCTGTATCTGTTCGTCAGAGTGAAATAGCTCCTATGGATGGCGAAGCCCAGCCTGTCAGTGTCAACCTTGAGCGTACCTCGGCCACCATGAATACGGGCTTGTCGGTGCAACTGACGGCAAGTGTTTCTCCAGCCATTGCTTCGCAGGAACTTGTCTGGACAAGTAGCAATCCCGAAGTGGCAACCGTGTCTAATGACGGACGTATAAATAGCCTGTCTGCAGGAACAGCGGTCATCCGCGCCACTTCCTCCGTCAATGTGGAAGTGTATGCAGAGATGACACTGACGGTCAATCAGGCGGACTATACACAAGTACAGTTGGTTGAGGCAGGATGTCTGCACTATTTGGTAGATTTTGAGACTTGTCCGCAGGAGCTGATACTGAGTGGTGAACTTAATGGTACGGATATAGCTTTGATTCGTAGCATGGCAGGTGCTCATGACATGGCAGGCGGGGATGCAGTGCTTCCTTTGGCTTGTCCGCTGTCTGTGTTGGACATCAGTCAATGTCGCATTGTGGCAGGCGGAACACCCTATTATAAAGAATATGTGACCCAAAACGATGTGATAGGGGCTGAAATGTTCGGAGCTTGCATCTCTTTGGAAAAGGTGTTGCTCCCTCAAGGGGTGGTAGCTATTGGAGATAATGCATTTGTGGGTTCTTCTTTGATAAAATCCTTAGAGATTCCCTCTGCTGTTGCTGCCATCGGTTATGCACCTTTCCATGGATGCGTGGGATTGGAAACCTTTACGGTGAACGAGAAAAATACAGTCTTCAAATCTGTGGATGGAGTCCTGTATAACGCTGCAGGTACCGAGTTGGTGGCATATCCGGCAGCTAAGCAGGATACGGTATATGAAGCGATTGAAACATTGACACGTATCTTGCCCTATGCCTTCAATGAGGCGCGTTACCTGAAACGTTTCTTGACCAACATGCGCCTTTCTGCCATCGGTTACGGAGCGTTCTACAATGCTTGCAGCTTGGAGGTAATCACTTTCTGCTCCCGTCTCAAGTCTGTTGAGGAGTATGCCTTTGCCGGATGTGTGGCATTGGATAAAATCTTCTGTGCAGGAATCATACCGGCCGAGTGTGCTGACAATGCTTTTGAGGGAGTTTCTCAACAGTGTGTCCTTTATGTGCCGAATGAAGATGTATGTGCAGAGTATGCCATTTCTCCTGGGTGGAAGCATTTTACAACGATTGTGAATGGTGCCTATTCTGTGTCTGACATTGTGGTGGGAGCTCCGGTGACTATCGCCTCTTTGGATTCTGGTTTTGAATTGTTTGGAGTGCCGTTGGGTGAAACAGTGTCAGTTTACAATGCATCAGGTATGTTGGTGTATCGGGCAAAGGCTTTGGAAGAGAAAATACAGATACCGCTGTCCACTTCAGGGCTTTATATCGTCCGAATGGAAGGATTTGCAGGAAAAGTGATTGTCAGATAATGCAAATTCCTTATCTTTGCCCCCACGAAACAAGAAATCTTAGTAAAAACGAAAAAGAGAAGAAATATGGAAAAGTTCAGTAAATATGCTGTTTGGGCCTTGTTGGCCTTGGCTCCTGTAGTAGTGTCGTGTTCGGATGATGATGAACCGAAGCAACCTTCGCGCGAGATTGCCAAAGTGAGAGTTTATAAAGCCGCAAATGTCGATTATTCTTTGAATATGATGGCCGAGTTCAAGTTCAGCTATGACGGGAAAGGCCGTGTGGAGAAGGTGACTACCAATTACAAGGCACAGGAGGTGAACTATGATTACGAAACTAATCTGGTGAAATACAGTTGGCTTGGTTCGGATCAGGCTCAAGGTGGCACATTCGTCAATCGTTTTGAAGCCGCATTGCGCAACGGACGTGTGCAAGCAGCTTCACTGGTGCATACTGCTGGAATGAATATGGATACGACCTATGTCTATAATTACCACTATACCAATGACGGATACATTGAAGATGCCACTTTTGGTTCTTCGTTGTTGCTGTCTTACAATTGGGGAAATGCTTCGCTAACCATTAAGGGTAACACATCGAAATATGATGAGCAATATGGTTATTCCTCTGTGCTGAACAACTATAGCGTCAACCTGAATGCACTTCCTTTGTTGGTGGACTTACGGGCCAATGTGGCGTTGGAATTGAACGTTTATGCTCAATTGGCAGACATGTTGGGGGCCCGTTATCCCATGTTCCTGGAGGATAAGGACTATACTTATACCTATTATTTTGATAGCGAAGGCCGATTGGTGCAGATAGTTCAAGAGCCGGCCAGCCTTCTTCCTTCCAAGCAAGATACTTATTGGTTCATGATGAGCTATTCGGAATAAACAGGCCATCAAGGAAAGATGTGGGATGCCCATTGGTTGTTGATGGCATCTTCACATCTTTCTCTTGTTGTTTCCCTCTCTATATATTAATAAGGTATATCCTCTTATTGGTGTTGGATGATGAGACGTTTCAACTGATAAAAAAGTTATTTATTATAGGGTTGAATGTGAGGCGCTTGTGAGTTTCTTTGAAAATAAAAGCAAAAAAACTTTCGAAAAAGTTTGTGCACATCGTAGAAAACCTGTACCTTTGCATCGCTTTTGAAAAGAAAGAGCTTCCTTAAGGGGCGTTTAGCTCAGCTGGTTCAGAGCATCTGCCTTACAAGCAGAGGGTCGGCGGTTCAATCCGTCAACGCCCACCGATGAGTAGCACTGCATGTTGAATGTGGTGCT
>JAFXDL010000160.1 GCA_017516265.1 Bacteroidaceae bacterium | reverse complement strand
GGGTAATTTAGCTATTCAGTCGGGGTGTGTCAAAAGTGCCTTTTTTCATTCTTTAGACGCGGATGACGCGGATAACGCAGATAAATTATAACCTATCGGGTATAGTAATCAAGAAAAATCCGCGTCATCCGCGTCATCTGCGTCTAAAAAGTTAATTATGACACACCTCTTAGGGAGAGGCCTTCTTTTTTGGGGAAGGCAGGGATGGGGGCTTCCATTGTTCACATTGCAAAGATACCATTCTCAGCCCAGGGATGTCAAGAGGCAATGCCGTTTTGGCGGAAATTTAACACTTCGCGGGCTCGCCATTCTGAGCGCAGCGAAGAATCTGAATACGTAAGCAAAGCATTGTTCTGTTGATGTTTACAGATTCTTCGGTTCCCCCTCAGATTGACAAATGAAGGTTCCTGTTTTACTCGCATTTTTTTGTGCCGTTTAACACTCTGTTTTTTTGTGGATTGTAAGGATAATTCAATACCACCCCTAGGGGGGAAAGAAAGACACAGCGTGACGTGACAATTCGTGACAATAAATATATGCATGGTATCACACACTCTCCTGTTTCACTTGAAAACAGAATTATTATATTATATATAATATAATAAAATATATTTACATTAAAGTAACTAAAAAGACAAGTAGGTGGTACATCCAAAATTTAAGTGTCACGAATTGTCACGTCACGCTGTGACAAACCTGCAAAGTAATGGCTGGGCATGTATTTTAAGTCTGCCCTCAAAATAATTGGTCGTTTTCTTGCATTTGGCTGAAAAATGTTGTATCTTTGTAGAGAGATTCAAAACGGCTCTGAAACGGGGGGAGATAAGGAGCTGGAGGGGACTTTTTTTTGAAAGAGTGAAAGACATAAGGGAAGCAATGGCTATAAACAAAGATATAGAAAGAATCAGGCAAACGTACTTTTCGTGGTACAAAGGGGAGGCAGAGCTGATAACGGGCTCGGGAAGCAACCGTGTGTACCTCCGGCTGACGGATGATGAGGGACATACCATCATCGGAGTATATGGGGCTTGTGTGGAGGAGAACCGGGCATTCGTGAACATGGCGCGCCACTTCGAGGCGAAGGGATTGCCCGTGCCGAAGGTAATCGGGCAGATAAGCCGGGACGGACACTTCTACCTGCAGGAAGACCTCGGACGGACGGCTCTGTATGACGCCATTGCCGAGGGACGCAGGCGCGGAGGAGACTACAGCACCGAGGAGCAGGAGCTGCTGCACCGCACCATGGCCCAGTTGCCACGCATGCAATTCGAGGGCATCGGAGGGCTGGATGGCGAATGGTGCTACCCGAAGGCCGAGTTTGACCGCGAGGGCATCATGTTCGATCTGAACTACTTCAAGTACTGCTTCCTCAAAGCTGCCGTGGCGGACATTGACGAGATACGTCTGCAAAGGGAGTTCGACCGGTTGGCAGACAAGCTGTTGGGCATCGGAGAAGAGGGGACGGATTCCTCACAACCTACCCTTCAACCTTCACTTGGCAACGCCTTCCTCTACCGCGACTTTCAGGCACGCAACGTGATGCTCACCCCCGATGGCGAACCGCGCTTCATCGACTTCCAGGGAGGCAGGAAGGGCCCTGTCTATTACGACCTCGCTTCGTTCCTTTGGCAAGCAGCTGCACGCTATCCGCAGGCATTGCGCGAGAGCCTGATTGAGACCTATCTGACACATGCCAAACCCTATGTGGGCGACGTGGACAGGAAACTCTTTGACGGACGCCTGCGGATGTTCGTGCTCTTCCGTCTCATGCAAGTGCTGGGTACATACGGCTTCCGCGGATACTTCGAGCGGAAAGCGCACTTCCTGACCAGTATACCGCCCGCCATTGAGAGTGTGCGTGAACTGCTGGATGCTGCGGGCAGTCCCATACAGGCTTTCCCCTACTTGCGCGAAGTGTTGGCCGAGGTGTGTGCCAAGCCCGAATACCAACCTCGCAAGAAGGCCGAGGGACTGGTCGTACGGGTGTTCAGCTTCAGCTACAAGCGCGGCATCCCCGATGACCTCTCGGGTAATGGAGGCGGGTATGTGTTCGATTGCCGGAGCACGCACAATCCGGGCAGGTACGAGCCGTACAAGAGGCTCACGGGACTGGACCAACCCGTCATCGACTTCTTGGAAAAGGATGGAGAAATCCTGACATTCCTAGAAAGCGTATATGCACTGGCCGACACGCATGTGGAGCGCTACTTGGAGCGTGGGTTTACGGACCTGATGTTCTCCTTCGGATGTACTGGCGGACAGCACCGCTCGGTCTATTCGGCAGAACACCTGGCACACCACCTCCACGAGAAGTACGGCGTGAAGGTGGAACTGATGCATCGTGAACAGAACATACAAAAGACATTGGAATGAAAGCACTGATATTTGCAGCAGGCCTTGGCACAAGGCTCAAACCGTTGACGGACAACCGTCCGAAAGCATTGGTTGAAGTAAAGGGTGAACCCCTGCTGGCGCATGTGCTGCACAAGCTGGCGCGAAGCGGATACACCGAAGTGGTCATCAATGTGCACCATTTTGGGGAGCAGATAATCGACTACGTGGCCAGGCATCCCATCGAGGGGATGACAATCCGCATCAGCGACGAGCGTGCGGAGCTGCTGGACACGGGTGGAGGTATCCGACAGGCAGGCACACGGTTCACACAGGACGGATCGCCTTTCCTTATCCACAATGTCGATATCTTCAGTAATCTTGATTTGAAAGAGTTTTACACATCGCATTCGACTACCGAAGGCGCCACGTTGCTCGTTAGTGAGCGGAAGACATCGCGCTACCTGCTCTTTCGTCCCTCGGACAACCGCCTTGTGGGGTGGACAAATGTGCAGACGGGTGAAGTGAAGTCACCCTACCCCAACCTGCGTGTGGAGGATTGCCGCATGTATGCCTTTGCGGGCATCCACCTGTTCAGTCCTTCCCTGTTGCCTCTGATGGCAGATTGGCCACAGCGCTTCTCCATCATCGACTTCTACCTTTCTGTAGCTGACAAGGTGCCCATCATCGGAGTGCCCAAGGCCGACTTGCAACTCATCGACGTGGGAAAGCCGGAGACACTGAAGCTGGTGGAGGAAGATTTCTTAATAAATACTAATATTCAAATTGTATTCAATACACCCAACGGGAATAAGTTGTAAATTTGGCAATTCAGAAATCATATATCATAAAATCATAAATCAAAACATGACCAAGAAAATTCTTCTTTTAGGCTCAGGCGAACTCGGTAAAGAGTTTGTGATTGCCGCACAGCGCAAGGGACAATACGTCGTTGCGTGCGATTCGTATGCCGGTGCACCCGCCATGCAGGTGGCCGATGAGTGTGAAGTGTTTGACATGCTTGATGGCGATGCCCTGATGGCCGCTGTGGAGAAGCACAAGCCCGACTTGATAGTGCCCGAAATTGAGGCCATCCGCACCGAACGCCTCTATGAGTGCGAAGAGAAGGGCATACAGGTGGTGCCCAGTGCACGCGCGGTGAACTTCACCATGAACCGCAAGGCTATCCGCGACCTGGCCGCCAAGGAACTGGGATTGAAGACTGCCAAGTACTTCTATGCCAAGAGCTACGAGGAACTGGTGGAGGCCAGCAAGGAGATAGGTTTCCCCTGTGTGGTGAAGCCCCTGATGTCCTCATCGGGCAAAGGCCAGTCGCTGGTGAAGTCGGCCGACGACCTGCTTCATGCTTGGGAATATGGATGCGAAGGAAGCCGTGGCGACATCAAGGAGATGATCATCGAGGAGTTCATCCACTTTGATAGCGAAATCACCCTGCTGACCGTCACTCAGAAGAATGGCCCTACCCTCTTCTGTCCGCCCATCGGACACATACAGAAAGGTGGCGACTATCAGGAGAGTTTCCAACCGGCACCCATCAGTGACGAACACTTGAAGGCCGCACAGGAGATGGCTGCCAAGGTGACCGAAGCCCTCACGGGTGCAGGCATCTGGGGAGTGGAGTTCTTTTTGAGCAACAAGGACGGAGTCTATTTCAGCGAACTCTCTCCGCGTCCGCACGACACAGGTATGGTGACACTGGCCGGCACACAGAACTTGAGCGAATTTGAACTCCATTGCCGCGCCGTATTGGGGCTTCCCATCCCCGGAATCACATTGGAGAGAATGGGTGCCAGCGCCGTCATCCCCTCGCCCATCGTCAGTCAGGAGCGTCCGCGCTATCGTGGCGAAGAGGAGGTTTGTGCCATGGAGAACACCTACTTGCGCATCTTTGGCAAGCCCACTACCCGCGTGAAACGCCGCATGGGTGTCACCCTCTGCTACGCACCGCTGGGAAGCGACCTTGATGCTCTGCGCGACAAGTGCAAGGATGCCGCTTCCAAAGTGGAGGTGTATTGATGAAAGTCTAAGTTTGGGAGTTGCAGGAGTTACAGGAGTTCAGACAAATTTTGCAAGTATAATATTTGCATGATGTCTCTGTCATTCTGATGCCCCTAAGGGAGGAAGAATCTGATAACGTTAGCATAGGTACTTTCGCTTGTGTACACAGATCCTTCACTGTGTTCAGGATGACAGACCGTCCAAAAGTTTTGTCTGAATTCCTGTAACTCCTGCACTCTTGAACTCCTACATTTCTGTACTTCTGAACTCCCATATATCTGAAAAGTATTGTCTGAACTCCTGTAACTCCTGAACTCCTGATTAATATCCCCAATGACCCCATTCCTCAAAGCCGTAGCCGAAGACCTGTACGAAAAGACGGGTGGAGACCTGTCGCGGACGGTCGTGGTGTTTCCCAACAAACGTGCTGGGCTCTTCTTCAACCAATGGCTTGCCGGATGCACTGAGAAGCCTCTGTGGTCGCCCGTTTATATGACCATCAGCGAACTCTTCCGTGAACTGACCGACCTGCAAGTGGCCGACCCCATACAACAGGTGTGCATCCTCTACGACATCTTCTGCCAAGAGACCAAGAATGACAAGGAGACGCTGGACAATTTCTACTTTTGGGGAGAAATGCTGGTAGCCGACTTTGATGACTTGGACAAGAACATGGTGGATGCAGACAGGCTGTTTCAGAACCTGAAAGACCTGCGTCTGATGATGGATGACCATAGTTACTTGTCGGAGGATCAGGAAAGGGCCTTGCGTCTATTCTTTAAGAATTTCTCCATCGAAAAGAAAACGGAGCTGAAGGACAATTTCCTCAATCTGTGGAACTCCTTGGGAAGCATCTACCACCGTTTTCGTGACACCCTTAAGGTTAAAGGATTGAGCTACGAAGGACAACTCTATCGGACGGCCATCGAAGAGGCCGATTTCGGAGACCTTCCCTACGAACGGTACGTCTTCGTGGGATTCAACGTGCTGAACCGTGTGGAGCACCGCCTCTTCACCCTGTTGCAAGCCCAACGGAAAGCTCTCTTCTACTGGGATTACGACCTGCACTACGTGAACCAGTCGGGACATGAAGCGGGCGAATTTATCCGACGAAACCTCAGAGATTTCCCCAATGAGCTGAGTGACGAGGCACTCTTCACCAACCTGCAAATGCCCAAACAAATGGAATACATTGCCGCATCGACCGAAAACGAACAGGCACGATACATTCCCCAATGGTTGAAGGGCAATCTGACCGAACAGGAAAACGAAACGGCCATCGTGCTTTGCAACGAGCAGATATTGCAACCCGTCCTGCACGCCCTGCCCGAAAAACAGGTAAAGGCACTCAACATCACCATGGGATATCCGCTGAACGGGACACCCATACACAATCTGCTGATCCTGCTGACCGAACTCTACACCAGCGGATACGACCCACGCTCGGGCAGATATATCCACCGGTATGTTTCGGCCGTACTGAAGCATCCCTACGTCAGAGCACTATCGGCACAAGCAGAACCTCTGAACTTGGCATTGACGGAGAAGAACCGTTTCTTCCCCCTACCCAGTGAATTGCAGACGGACGACCTGCTCGTACAGCTTTTCCCCGCTGAAGGGGCAACTACTGGTATCCAGTTGTGCGGACGCTTGCTGGAGGCCATCAGACGCACGGCCACCCTCTTCAGCACGACTGGCAATGAGGGAGAAGAGGAAAAGCCGATGATGACACAAGACCAGCTGAGTCAGGAGGCCGTATTCAAATGCCATACGCTGGTGAGCCGCTTGGACAAGCTCATCGAAGATGGCACACTGGACGTCAACCAGGAGACATTGACAAGGCTGCTCAAGAATCTGCTGGGGGCACAATCCGTCCCCTTCCATGGCGAACCAGCCATCGGTCTGCAGGTCATGGGTGTGCTAGAGACACGCAACCTTGACTTCCGACACATACTGATGCTCAGTGTCAACGAAGGGAAACTACCCAAGCAGGAGGCCGACTCGTCCTTCATCCCCTACAACTTGCGCAAGGCTTTCGGTATGACCACCGTGGAGCACAAGAATGCCGTGTATGCCTACTACTTCTACCGACTGATACAGCGGGCCGAGCGCGTCACCATGCTCTACAACACCTCGTCAGAAGGACTCAACCGAGGCGAAATGTCGCGTTTCATGCTGCAACATCTCATAGAGAAACATCCCAACACACACATCAGCCGATACCGCTTGAGTGCACGGCAAAACATCCTGCATACCCATGCCATCGAAGTGGAGGCCGACGGAGAGATAATCGGACGCCTGAAGGAACGGTTCGGTGGTGACAAGGGATACCTCTCTCCCTCGGCACTGAATGTGTATCTGGATTGTCCGTTCAAGTTCTATCTGCGATATGCCTGCCAGTTGCGCCAGGCGGACGAAGTGACCACTGACATCAACTCATCCGTCTTCGGAAACATCTTTCACCGCGCAACGGAGATAATCTATAAGGAGGTGCTTGGTACACACGGTGGACACATCACCCGTGAGGCCATCCAAGCCCTACTGAAGGATGGCGCCATACAGGTGGGCGAGGTGGTGAACCGGGCCTTCAAGGAGATATTCTTCCAGATACCCCTCGACCAACGGGCTGAATATGACGGATTGCAACTGCTCAACAAGGAGGTCATCACGGCCTACGTCAAACAGCTTCTCCGACGCGATGCTGACCATGCCCCCTTCCGTTTTGTAGCGGCTGAATATCCCGTCAGACAAGCCGTCACCATCAAGCCTGCTGATGGAGGACAGCCCTTCAGCATCAATCTGGGAGGAAGCATCGACCGCATGGACGAAAAGGAGGGTATTCTGCGCATCATCGACTACAAGACGGGAAGCCGCATACAGGAGGCACGCGATGTGGCACAGCTCTTCGACACCACCGACAAGAACCGCCCGTATCACATCTTCCAGACGTTCTTCTACGCTTCCCTGCTGAACGGGCAGGTGCAGAAGCCTATCACACCGGCACTCTTCTACATACAGAAGGCCGCATCGGAGGCCTATTCACCCATCGTCAAGATGGCTAAAAGTGAAGTAGAGGACTTCAGCCTCTATCACGACGAATACACCACCATGCTGCACCAGTTGTTGGGCGAGATATTCTCCACCAACACCCGATTTAGGCAGACAACGGTCGGTCATAGGTGCGAATTTTGCGAATTTGCCCACATCTGTAACCGGTGATTGTCAAAAAGTGGTCAAAAAGTTTGCTTATTCCAAACAAAAGCACTACTTTTGCACCGCAATTGAGGATGGTTCAGTAGCTCAGCTGGATAGAGCAACGCCCTTCTAAGGCGTGGGTCGTGGGTTCGAATCCCGCCTGAATCACAATTCATAGTGCTAAGGGTGAGAGAGGATGACATACTGTAAAAGGTGGTTGTCCTCTCTTTTTTGGAAAGAGACACTTCTTCTCTCCCTCCTTGGGCACATGTGGAGGAACTGGAACAATACACATATTTCTAAAACAAAGTAATTCGTATGATTGCATTCATTATTTGGTTGGTAGGTCTTATCCTCACCATCAAGGCATGCCTCGAAATCTGGAAGTTGCCCGTTGACGGAGTAAAGAAACTGTTGGCTATCGTAGTCCTGCTGATTACCAGCTGGGTTGGCCTCTTGGTGTACTACTTCTTCGCAAAAGACAAGTTGGCTGACTGGTTGAAGTAATGGGTCCTTTCGGGTCTTGGGTAACCTCAAGGAGAGAAAGACTACAGGTTTAGAAGGGAGGGTTGCATCAGGGTATGATGCAACCCTCCTTTGCTTTTGCCAATCCTGCTGACGGAGGATGGTGGACGACTGACCGCCTCCTTATCTGCTTGACAGATAGCGGGATGCCTCTAGTGACTAGGTACTTGATATTGTACCTGACATAGTACTGTCATTGTACCTGATGTTATACTTGTCGTTGTACCTGTCATAGTACCTGTCATTGTACCTGATGTTATGCTTGTCGTTGTACTTGTCATAGTACCTGATATTGTACTTGTCAATGTACCTGTCATTGTACCTGTCATCGTACTTGATATAGTACCTGACATAATACTTATTAATTGAACCTATTGTAGAATCAATCCCTATAAAGAATGGAGACAACATACCTTATTATATGTATAGTGGCCGTCGTAGGTACGGCTATCATCGGATATATCCTCGGGAAGAAGAGCGGGGAAGCACGGTGTAACCCTCTGCAGGAGCGCATAGGTGAACTGCAGGGTCGCGTGGGAGAGCAGGAAAGCATCATTGCACGTCAGACCGAGGAGATACGGACACTGACGTCTGAGCGTGATGTGCAATGTACCAATGCGGCCAATGCTGTTGAACGACTGGAAGAGCAAAGGAGTGTGAACGAACAGCAAATCAAGGAGATAAAGAAGAGTCACGAACAGCAGTGCAACGAGATGAAGGAGGCCCACGAGCATCAGCTCTCGCAGGTAAGGGAGGCACATGAACGTCAGCTATCGCAAGTGAAGGAGGCACATGAACGCCAACTATCGCAGGTAAGGGAGGCGCATGAACAACAGCTCTCGCAAGTGAAGGAGGCCACGGAGAAGCAACTGGAGGCACTGAAGGAGATGAACAAGAAGCAGGTGGAGGCACAGCTAGCCCTCATCAAGGAGCAGATGAAAGCCACCTCGGAGTCTGTCTTGAAAGCCCGACAGGAGGAGTTGGGCGAGCGCAACAAGGAGCAAGTGTCGGCCATCATCGACCCCCTGCAGAAGAGCCTGAAGGAGATGCAGGAGGCCTTCAACAAGTCGAAGGAGCAGCAGGCCGAGGCCATGACCCGACTGGATGCCACCATCAAGGTGAACATGGAGAAGAGTGCCGCCTTGGGTGAGACGGCTGACCGTCTGACCCGTGCACTGACGGGCGAGGTGAAGGTGCAGGGCAACTTTGGGGAACTGAAGCTGAAGCAGTTGCTGGAAGACCTCGAGCTGAAGGAGGGCGAGCAGTATGACACCCAAGAGACCCTGCGCGACCAGGCGGGAAAGGCACTCAAGAGCGACGAGGGACGGGGACTGATACCCGACTTCATCCTCCACTTCCCCAACAACCGCCACGTGGTGGTGGATGCCAAGATGTCCCTCACCGACTATGAACGGTACATGAATGCCGAGGATGGCGACGAGCGCACCATCTGCCTGCAGGCACACCTGCGGAGCATCCGCGAACAGGTGAAGCGCTTGGCCAAGAAGGACTACACGCGATACCTGCCACAGGGATACAACCGCCTGAACTTTGCCATCATGTACGTACCCGTCGAGGGAGCCCTCAACCTGGCCCTGCAGAACGATACCGCCCTATGGCGCGAGGCATACGACGAAGGGGTGCTCATACTGGGGCCACAGACCATGTACATGAACCTGCGTGTGCTGGAGATGATGTGGACACAGGTGCGCCAGCTCACCAACCAGCAGGTGATGATGGACGCGGCCAACATCGTCATCGAGCGCATACAGGACTTCGGCATACGCTTCATGGATGTGGAGGCAAGCATGAACGACACCATCAAGAAGATGAGCCGCCTGAAGATTACCACTGCCGACGGCGGGCCAAGCATCATCACCGCCGCACGCAACCTGCTGAAGGCCGGTGCCAAGGAGAACAAGAAGAAGAAGGCTGTCGAGGAGATAGGCGAGCAACTCTTCATCGACACCGACGACTCGCCCCTGCTCGAAGGGTGAGGGGGAGGTGACAGTCGAGGAATCTCCCTGCTGACCCCTCCCCCTAAAGGGACCTCCCCTAAGACAGGGGAGGAGCTTGAATACTTCTGCTTGCATGAGACTTGCATGACGTGCAAGACTATCCTAAGCTGTCCCCCTGTCTTAGGGGAACGAGCGAAGCGGAGGGGGTCACTTGATACGTCAGGCAGACATTATAGAAGACTATACATTTATATATATATAACACATGAAAAAAACAATCGTTACCCTGTGTGCCCTGGCCATCAGTATGAGTGCCCTGGCACAGACGCCCGTCTATCTGGACGAGGCCAAGCCCATTGAAGAGAGAGTGAAGGACGCCCTCGGCCGCATGACGCTGGAGGAGAAGGTGGCCATGTGTCATGCGCAAAGCAAGTTCAGCAGTCCCGGTGTGCCACGCCTGGGCATACCCGAACTGTGGATGAGCGACGGACCCCACGGTGTGCGCGAGGAGATACAGTGGGGCTCGTGGAGCAATGCCGCATGGACGAACGACTCGTGTACGGCTTTCCCTGCACTCACCTGTCTGGCTGCCACATGGAACCCCCAGATGGCTGCCCTCTATGGCAAGACCGTGGGCGAGGAGGCACGCTTCCGCGAGAAGGACATCCTGCTGGGACCCGGTGTGAACATCTACCGCACCCCACTGAACGGGCGCAACTTCGAGTACATGGGTGAAGACCCCTACCTGGCTAGCCGCATGGTGGTGCCCTACGTACAGGAGTTGCAGAAGAATGGCGTGGCCGCCTGTGTGAAGCACTACGCGCTGAACAATCAGGAGAAGCAGCGCTGGAACGTCGATGTGCGCGTCAGCGAGCGGGCCATGCGCGAGATATACCTCCCGGCCTTCCGTGCCGCCGTGCAGGAGGGTGGCGCATGGAGCATCATGGGCGCCTATAACAAGATACTGGGCACACACGCCTGCCACAACGACCTCACCCTGAACCGCATACTCAAGGGCGAATGGGGATTCGACGGTGTGGTGGTCAGCGACTGGGCAGGTACCCACGACACCCGCGAGGCGGCCATGAACGGACTCGACATAGAGATGGGTACCGACCAGCGGCCGGACAAGGGCATCAGTCAGAAGAACTTCCGGGCACAGGACTGCTACCTGGCCGACGACTACCTGCAGATGCTCCGCCGTGGCGAGGTCAGCGAAGAGGCCCTCAACGACAAGGCTGCCCGCATCCTGCGACTCATCTTCCGCACGGCCATGAACACACGGAAACCCTTCGGAAACATGGACTACGAGGCGCACTCCCGAGTGGCCCGCACCATCGGTGGCGAGGGCATCGTGCTGATGCAGAACGATCCAATACCTGTACCTCCTAAAGGTATGAGTATAAGATATTTCATTCCAATTGATGTGTGGGAAGCTCCCCTGCTGCCCATCGACCCCGCACGTTATGATAAGATTCTCGTCGTGGGCGACAATGCCACCCGCCGCCTCTGCATGGGCGGAGGCTCCAGCGAGCTGAAGGTGCAGCACGAGACATCGGTGCTCACGGCCATGAAGGCGAAGTATGGCGACAAGATTTCCTACGCCAAGGGATACCAGGCCGGAAAGACCATGTACGGCAGTGTGGAGGAGGTGAAGCAGAGCGTCGTGGACCAGCTGCGCCATGAGGCCGTGGAGGCTGCCCGCGAGGCCGACCTCATCGTCTTCGTAGGCGGACTGAACAAGAACCGCTTCCAGGACTGCGAGGATGGCGACCGCCAGTCGTACGACCTCCCCTTCGGGCAGAACGAACTGCTGCGCGAGATGCTGGACGTGAACCCCCGCATCGTGACCGTGCTGGTGAGCGGCAACGCCGTGCGCATCCCCTACCCCGACCGCATGCCGGCCATCCTGCAGAGCTGGTACATCGGCTCCGAACTGGGCCCCACGGTGGTGGACGTGCTCAGTGGCGAGGTGAACCCCAGCGGCAAGCTGCCCTTCTCCTTCCCCGCACGGTTGGAGGACTGTGGTGCACATGCCTTCGGCGAGATAGGCTATCCGGGCGACGGCGTGAAGGTGGAGTACCGCGAGGATGTGCTCGTGGGCTACCGTTGGCACGACACGAAGAAGACCCCTGCCCTCTACCCCTTCGGCCACGGCCTTAGCTACACCACCTTCGCCTACAGCAAGCCCGCACTGTCGGCCAAGACGATGACCGGAGAGGGCACGCTGACCCTCACCCTCAGCGTCACCAACACAGGCGAGTGCACCGGCAAGGAGGTGGTACAGCTCTACATCGGCGACGACAAGGCCACCGTCCTCCGCCCCGTCAAGGAGCTGAAGGGCTTCCAGAAGCTGTCCCTCGCCCCCGGTGAAAGCCGTGAGGTGACCTTCACCATCACCCCCGACATGCTGAAGTACTGGAGCGAGGAGGCTCACGACTGGGTGAGCGAGCCCGGCCGCTTCACCGCATACGTGGGCAGCTCCAGCACGGATATCAGGGGGAAGGTGAAGTTTACGTTGGCACCACTATAATCCCTCAGGAGCCCCCCTCAGTCCCTCCGAAGGGGGGAGGTCCAGTACCGTCTCTATCATTCAGAGTCCTCATCACCCTGTGGTGAAACAGTTTGATGATGATGAGGGTGGCATGCGGTTCAGTAGTAACTGACACTCTCCCTCTAAGTTAGAGGGAGTCCCCGTAGGGGGAGGGCGTGTGTCTGTAAAGCCCTCATTCTCACACACTCCTCCGGCCTAAGGCCACCTCCCCTAACTTAGGGGAGGAGTTGTAGATACTCCTACTGCGAAAACATGGCTTTGGTCAACTTGTCTAAGGGAACACAGTGAAGAATCTGATGCCATCAGCATGACTTGTGACTACAGATCCTTCACTACGTTCAGGATGACAGAGACGGCATGAGAATACTATATAATAAGGTATAATAGACCGAGACCTTATTCCACCCCCACAAGAAAAGGGCACCCCACACAAGGGATGCCCTTTTTCATTCAAGTAGATTGGCCCAATTAGTCCAATAAGACCCATCAGCCCAATCAGCAGTCACTCTGAACCTCCCCCCTTCGGGGGGATTGAGGGGGGCTACAATGGATTATTCCCATCATCACCTCCACTGCCGCTACCAGTAGAGCCGCCGGGTTCTTCCTCCTCCGTAGCGCTCTTCTTCACTCCACGGTCGATAGAGAGCTCCACCGAGTAGGCAGCATCGCGCATGGCCTGCTTGGGAGTGAAGACAATCTTCGGTGTCTTCAGTGCCTTGGCCACCGTCACCTCCTCAGGCGTGTCCATCATCTTCGATGGCACCGTGAGGCGGAGTGAGCCGAGGTTGGCCAAATCCACACTCATGCCCATGGACAGGGCATCATTCACTACATTGCACAGGCTGATAAGGGCACTGTGTACATCACCGGCAGACAAGGATGTCTCGCGCACAATACGGTCAACCACCATCGAGGATGTCATCTTCTGTTGCATCTTGGGATAGGCATAGTAAGCTGTCTGTCCCTCTCGT
>JAFXDL010000159.1 GCA_017516265.1 Bacteroidaceae bacterium | reverse complement strand
GAGTGAAGAGTGAAGAACGAAGAACGAAGAGTGAAGAATTAAAACCAACAAAACAATGAACGAACAACAACGTACAGAAATAGCCACCCTTGGCGAGTTCGGCCTCATCCGCCGATTGACAGACGACATCAAACCCGTAAATGCATCCACCCGCTACGGCGTAGGCGATGATTGCGCCGTACTCTCCTACCCTGCCGACCGCGAAGTGCTGGTGACCACTGACATGCTGATGGAGGGCGTACACTTCGACCTCACCTACGTGCCTCTGAAGCACTTGGGATACAAAGCCGCCATGGTGAACCTGAGCGACATCTACGCCATGAACGGCACCCCGCGCCAGCTCACCGTATCACTGGCATTGAGCAAACGCTTCTGCATCGAGGATGTAGAAGACCTCTACGACGGCATCCGACTGGCTTGCGAACAACACGGAGTGGATATTGTGGGCGGCGACACCACCTCCAGCCTCACGGGACTGGCCATCAGCATCACCTGTATCGGCGAAGCACGCAAGGAGGACATCGTCTATCGAAACGGTGCCAAGGAAACAAACCTCATCTGCGTGACCGGCGACTTGGGAGCCGCTTACATGGGACTGCAACTGCTTGAACGCGAGAAGGCGGTATTCAAAGGGGAGAAGGATGCACAGCCCGACTTTGCCGGAAAGGAATACCTGCTGGAGCGCCAACTGAAACCCGAGGCACGGCGCGACATCATCCGGAAACTGGCCGAAGCAGGTGTAAAGCCCACCGCCATGATGGACATCAGCGACGGACTATCCAGCGAACTGATGCACATTTGCACACAAAGCCACGTGGGATGCCGCATCTACGAAGAGCATCTGCCCATCGACTACCAGACAGCCGTCATGGCAGAGGAGTTGAACATGAACGTCACCACCTGTGCCCTCAATGGTGGCGAGGACTACGAACTGCTGTTCACCGTGCCCATTGCCGACCACGAGAAGATTTCCAAAATGGAGGGTGTAAAACTCATCGGACACATCACCAAGGAAGAACTCGGGTGCGGCCTCATTACCCGCGACGGACAGGAGTTCGAACTGAAAGCACAAGGGTGGAATCCTTTGAAGAAGGAGTAGCCATTTGGTTTTTAAGAAAATGAGGGTATTTCAAAATACCCTCATTTCTTTTTGGGGCGCAGATAATGCCGATAAATAACGTGAGTTCTATATAAGTGTAAGATTTATCTAGTGTCCCATCAAAATCTATCAACTGATCGGGTTCAGGATATCAGCTGAAAGAATTTCTTCTATCAGCTGATAAAATTTCCTCGGACACCTGATAGAATTTGGCCAGTCTTAGATATATTTTCAAGACCTCCAAACAGACAAGTGAATAAGACCTCTTTTAAATAATATGGTCGGGGACAATAATCAAGATAATAGTCAATCATGCCCGTACTTTTCTGCTACCTCACCAACAGTTTCTTTCCATTTATCAGATAAACACCGCCAGAGAAAGTACGCTCCAAATCTCTGACAGCTATCTGATGCCCCAACAGAATGCCTTGTAAAGTATAGACATCCACTGGCTGAGAAGAGTCTGAAAACACATCCCCGACATCCGCAGCCCCTTCATCAGCAACAAACTTGATGCCGTGCAGCACCATGTCGGCCCCTTTGCTTTCGTCAGCAGCATCCGCACCAGTATAGTCAATACGGTAACTTCTAGTTCCTTCGAGACTCAGGGCAACGGCAACCGAAGTATAACCCGATGAGGTGGCTTTGGCTTGCAGGGCTTCTCCCTCAGTAGGCGTGGCGGTGACAATCAGCGTGCGGTCAGAACTTCCGGCCGTACAGGCATAGGCTGTCACCTCTTTCACACCTGTGACGTAGGTTTCAAGTGCTTTGGCACTGTTTCCCTGCTTCAACAGGATGCCGCCACCACTATACTTCTCCACCTTCTCGCCCGTAGAAGGGTCAATGGTCCCTGCTTTGGAGGAGGCGGTCTCGCCTCCACGTATCCAGTTCTCCGCCGCAACGGAAGCAATGTTATCTGCCGTGGTCAGAAACACCCAGTCTTCTGTGATACTTTTATATGACGCATCTGCGGGAAGCTCTGGAACATCGGGCGTGTCAGGCACTTCCGGTTCATCGGGCTCACCGGGAGTGTCGGGAGTCTCGGGCTCTTCAGGCAGCACCTCCCCATTATTGCCATATACCTGTTCCCACTCCAGACTGGCCATGATGAAGGGACCGATGCTCTTACCCTCGTTGCTCACCACAGTGACATCGCTGCCGCAAAGATAGTAACTGGCACTGCCATCGCGCTGAGGCGACTTGGCAGGTCCTAGTCCGGCCGACTTGCAACTGAAGTTGAGGTTCAGGCTCTTGTCTCCATTCTCGGTGACGAAGGTCTTCAGCACCCCTGCGTACGCCTTCTCGGCCACAGGACGGAAGGACTCATCAATCAGTCCCAAACGGAGTGCCTTCAGATAAGAATAGGTAAACATGCATGAAGCCGAGGCTTCCAGATAGTTACTCTTGCCACACTCGCCCACAAAGGTTGCATCGTATTGCAGCAGTTGGTACCACACGCCACTCGCCTCGTCCTGCCAACGCTTCAATCCCTCGGCCACTTGCGAAAGGATGTCCTTCAGTGCTGCATAGTCGGCGTGGGTCTCGGGCATCACCTCCAACACATCCACCAGAGCAGCAAAGTACCAGCCCATACCACGTCCCCAGAACTCACTGGAGCAACCTTTGAAGTCGCCCTCACGATTGGCCCAGAAAGAGTTTGCATCCTCCGGGTCTGCACTCCATCCATGGTAGTTGAGTTGCTTGGCCGGATCATACGTATGCTTGTGGATAGTGACAAACTGCAGGGCTATATCCGCCCATCCCTCGACATCGTCGGGCGCAAAGTTGGCCAAATATTCGGCATAGAAAGCCGCACCCATGTAGAGGCCGTCCAGCCACATTTGGTTGGGATAGATGTCCTTGTGGAAGAATCCGCCCTTTCCATCTTCCAATCGGATGCGCGAGTAGTCGTTGCGCAAATAATTGTAAAGATAGTCAGCAGCAGCCTTATACTTGGCCGCATTGGCCTTGCCCTCCTCAGTTCCCTTGGAGAGTTCGCGGTGATAGAGTTCAAAGAACACCTTGCCCGAGGCTATATTGTCGATGTTTCCCTTCTTGAAAGCCTTGAAGGAACCATCGGCATTCAGTGCCTTATCAGCATACAGCTTGCACCAGTCGTAGGCCGTCAGGCTCCAAGCATCCTCTGGGTATTGGTCGGCAGCCTTCAGCAGCGACTTGGTCACCAGACCGCTCACGTAGTCCCAACTCTTGTCGGCCGACCAGGCCTTACCCTGCGACTCCACCATACGGCGCGAGTAGTAGGAGGCTGGGGCTGTCAGCACTACATCCGGGTTCAGGAACTTCTCTATCAGGTCGTCAATCGTGGCACCGGCCCCATGCCGTCCCTGCAGTACTGCAGGCACACTGTCCACTGGGATAAAGGAATATGCATAAGGGACATCCAAGGAGATCGAAGTATTGGACTTGTCATCATACGAGCCGAAGCCGTAGTTCTTGCGTGCCACATAGTAGAGGTCGCTCTGACCGCCAGGCTTGAAGGCATTCTTCACACCACTGACGGCGTAGTTGCCCTCCACCAAAGCATGTGAGTTGGCATTGATGGCAATGGCCACACTGTTGCCCGGACAGTTGTAATAGTTGTTAGCCAAGTGGATATAGACCCAATCGGCCTGCGGCAAGCGGTTCATGCAACCGGTTCCCCAGACGTTGTAGGCATATGTGATGTACTGCAGATACCCCTTGTTCCACCCGACTCCGTTGGAATAGGGATGCGAATAGCTGCGGTCGGTGTAGCGGAAAATGTTCCACGAGTAGGTCACGAACTGCTCGCTTCCCTCACGCTTGCCGCTGTCGAGGTTTCCGTCCATGCCATCGATAAACTCGCAGTGGTCTATCCATATATGGGTAGCCCCATTGTTGCTGATGATGTCCGAACCGCCCACATCCACACTACCCGGCCCCACGAACACCAGGTTGCGGAAAATCATATTCTCATTGGTTGTATTTATCTGGAAGAATCCCGAGTTGCGATAGGCTTCCGAGGCATCACCCGTATGGTCAATGATGGTCTGACGGGTCTTCCACTCGCGCTCTTCGCCAACCTCCTTGCCGTTGCTCAGCGTACCGCCCGTGCCTGAACTGCTGGAGTACTGCCCCAGATTGGCATCCACCAACACCTGCTTCAATTCCGGCGTGATGTACCACTGGGTGCAGAGGCGTGCCCCATTGCGTCCCACGATGGTCTTGTTCTTCAGGTTGTAGAGCGAAATACTTTTGGAGACTGTAAAGTCCCCCTTCGAGCCGTCCAGAATGATGATGTCGTTCTGACTGATAGCCTTCTGTATGGCACTACGGTCGTCGCCCCCACTGCTGTAGAGCACAATGGTCTTCGGCAACTCTGACCGCGCTCCGCCATCCACTACGTAGGCTTTTCCATCAACATTGCTACACGTGGCCCATCCGAAAGGACGGTTGGTGAAATAATCTGCAGCATCCACATCGGCTGCCGCCTGTGCCTGCACCGCCATCGCCATCAATAGTAACGCAGTGCCAAAGTTTCTTTTCAGGTTCTTCATACCTTATTATATTATAGATAGGTGTTAGTCAACAAAAGATACGCCAATTACTCCATCATGCCACCTTCGCCACCGTAAGACTCCATGCTGTTCATGCTGTCATCACTCATGGACTTGACGGGCTTGCGCTTGGTGGGAGCCAGGTTGCCGAAGCTGTATGTGAGGGTGAGTCCGATGCGTCGGCCACCGCGCCAGTTCTCGGACACCATGCGGGTGTCACCCGTTCGGGTAATGGTCTTCCAACGGCGTGAGTCCAAGATGTCACGGGCATTGATGCTAAGGCTCAGTTTCTTGTTCCAGAAGGACTTGCGCAATCCGGCATCGAGTGAGTAGTTAGCCTTGCGGTATCCCTGCGCCACCACCTGGCGGGCATTGTAGTTGCCCGTCACTTGCAGGGAGAATGAGTAGGGCAAGATGACGTTGGCCATCATGCGGGCATTCCACGAGAAGTCCTCGTCGCTTTCACCCGTAACCTCCTGACCGGCCATCATGAAGCGGAATCCGTCAAGCTTGTAATAGAAGAGGTTCACCGTAGTAGTGAGGTCAACGGCACGTCCCAGTTTGTTCTTGGCCACGATTTCCAGTCCGGCCGACTGCGACTGGGTGACATTGCGGTCGGTAGAATACATCACATTCCCCTCGCGATAACGGATGCGCTGGATGACGTCGTCCGTCGTGCGATAGTACCCTGAGAGGGAGAGCGTATGGTTTTCCCAGTTCTTGATGTAGTTCAACTCATAAGCATTGGAGTACTGCGGTTGCAGCTCGGGATTACCGTATGAGATGTTCGTCGAGTCGGTAATGTTCCGGAACGAGTTGAGCTGTCCACCCCAAGGACGTTGGAGACGACGGGTATAGTTGACCTGCAACTCGTTACCGCCCGGCAGTTCATAGGAGAGGAACAGGCTGGGGAACAGGCTGAAGTAGTCCTTCTCGAAGAGTGCGGGAGCCTCTTGGCCAAACTCCTGTGCGTAGCTGCGCGACTCGGAGTTCACCTTCCAGTACTCGCCACGCAACCCCACCTGATAGCCCAGCTTCCCGAGGCGGCCGGAGTAGGTAGCGTAGAGGGCATGGATGTCCTGGTCATAGATGAAACGGTTGTAGAGTTCCTCCTGCATATCAGTGTGGGCCTCATTGCTATAGGTGCTCACCGGACTGTTCTCGCGGTTGAACGAGCCTTTGTATCCGGCCTCTACCTTGTGGTTTTCGCTCAACTTGTTCACGTAGTCGAGCTGTGCTTCCCAACGGGTGTTCTCCATGTCATTCTCCTGATACTGGTACGACGAAAGGACTTCATCGCGCACCGTGCGGTACTCACTCTGTGCATCGCGCTTCCAGACGTTACGCGAGAGGGTGAAGTCGATGTTGTGATCTTCACCAAAGTCGTGCTTATACCCCACATCGAAGTTCATCATCTGCATATCGTCTCCCGAGGTGGTGAAACGGCTGTAACGGTCGGGGGCTCCCCCGTAAGTACGTGTCTCAGTATAGTGGATGGAGTTGTCGCGACTGCCATCGCCGAACATTCCCATGAAGTTGGCCGAGAGGTGGTCCTTACGTGTGACATGCCAGGTAAGTCCGGCACGGCCGAAGATGTTGTTGCCATCGCCCTCGTTCTCCCCCTCCTGTCTGAGAATCATTAGGGGGTCCTCACTCTCACGCACACTTTCACTTCCGCCTTCATGTTCACGATGGCGGTAACCCAGATTAGCATACGCGTCCAGCTTGCCGCTGCTGTAGTTGATGTTTCCGCTGGCATTGTATCCGCCATAGCTGTCGCCACCGGCCTGCACACTGCCAAAGTATCCGGGCTTGCGGTCTTCCTTGAGCACGATGTTGATGATTCCGGCCGAACCTTCGGGGCTGAACTTGGCCGATGGATTGGTGATGACCTCTATCTTCTGGATAGTCTCAGCAGGCAGTTGCTCCAATATCTCGCCACGGTTGTCAGCCGAAAGACCCGATGCCTTTCCGTTGATCCACACAGTGACACTGCTACTGCCGCGCAACGACACTTCGCCCTCACTGTCAACCTCCACCGAAGGAATGTTGGTCAGCACGTCGCTGGCCGAGCCTCCCGTAGCAGCAATGTTCTGATCCACATCGAAAACCTTCTTGTCAATCTCGAACTTCATCTGTGCCCGTTGGCCCGTCACCTGCACTTCTCCAAGCATCTTGCTGTCCTCGCGAATAGCCAGAGTGCGCAGGTTCACGTTGCGTGCCTGACGACTGATGGCAAAGTCCTTCTTTACCTCTTTGTAACCTATGAAAGTGACACTCAACGTGTAACTGCCGTCAGCCAATCCTTTGATGTTGAAGTTTCCGTCAATATCCGTCACCGTTCCCTTCAGCAGGTCGGTACTGCCGGCCTTACTCACACCGATGGTTACAAACTCCAATGCTTCCTTACTCTGCGCATCCACAATCTTTCCGCGCACGGCTCCACCTTGAGCCACCACACATGCAACCACCGTCACCAGCAGCCATGCCGTTGTCAAAAATCTCTTCATGTACGAGTGTTTGTTATTCTGTCTTTAATACCTATTATATAATAAGAAAGCGCAAAGGTAATGCAATAAAACTAATTTACAGAAGAAATGACACTATTTAACGGAAATGGGACCAAGGATATATATTCTATAACAGTTTTTCTTTAGTTCAAGGTTCAAAGTTTAAAGTTCAAGGTTTAAAAATTTAAGGTCCAAAGTTCATTCCTTTTGAACTTTGAACCTTAAACTTTGAATTGGTGATTATTCTCTCCTAAAGGAGTGCAGCCACACTATCACTTCAGAGCATCCAGATTCTGCGAGTTGAGCAACTGCTTGCCCTCGGCGGTGTACATGTAAGCTATACGTTCAGCATAAGCCTTCTCCACCTTACCACGCACCATCTTCATGGTACTGTTAATCATACCATTCTGCTCGGTGAACGGTTCGGCCAACACAGCAAAGCAACTGGGCAACCAACGCTCGGGGAACATGCCTTCGAACTCGCCTCCCTTCTTGTATTTGTTCAATTCGCTTTCCAACTTCAGCAAGGCAGCCTTACGCCCCTCCTCTGTATCAAGGCTGAGCCCCTGCTCCTTCAGTTTGCGAGCCAGTTGGTCACGATTAGGCACAATGACGGCAGTGGTATAGGCCGACTGGTTATTATAGAGCATCACCTGGTCAATGTAACGTGATTTCTCCACCAGTGCCTCCTCAATTCCTTCAGGACTGTACTTTTCACCATCGCTACTGATAAGCAGGCTCTTGAAACGTCCTTTCACATAGAGCAGTCCCTCCTTGGTCATGTATCCCAAATCACCGGTATAGAGATATCCGTCGCGTACAGTCTCGGCCGTTGACTCGGGATTCTTCCAATATCCGGCCATCACGTTTTCACCCTTTACCACAATTTCACCCATTTCACCTAAAGGAAGCTCCTTCCCCTCGCTGTCACATATCTTCAGTTCGATAGGCTTCACCAATTTGCCACTGGAACCGAAGCGGTAAAGGCCTGGCCCGTTGCTGGATATCACAGGAGTAGCCTCGCTCAGACCATAACCCTGATACATAGGCATGCCTACACCAACGTAGAATTTCTGAAGGTCCTTGTCCAACAAGGCACCACCACCGATGAAGAAACGGAGTTCTCCACCGAAGTTCTCGCGCACCTTGGAGAAGATGACCTTGTCAAACAACCACACCAACGGTTTCAACAGATAACGCAATCCCTTGAAGTCACGATTGCTCTCACCGTAGTATATCTGGCGAACTTTCATTCCGATATTGAACAGGCGCACCGTATTCTTTCCCTTGGCATGGATACCCTGTTCGATGTTCTTCTTGAATGTCTTGGCCAAAGCCGGCACGCTGAGGATAAAGTGAGGACGCACCTCCTTAATATTAAGGGGTATGTTCTTCAACGACTCCAACGGTGTACGCCCCACTTGCACAGTGGCAACAGTAGCACCCACAGACATCATGATATAGAACCCCACCACATGTGCAAAGCAATGGTCAAGCGGCAGGATAATAAGCGTACGCCAATCTTCGGTAATGTTTACCAGCGTGAGAGCCTGTTCCACATTTGCCGTGTAGTTACGATGGGTCAGCACCACACCTTTGGGGTCAGCCGTTGTTCCACTCGTATAAGTGATGGTAGCATAGTCATCATTCTTAATCGAACGTCCAACACTGAGGAACAATTCCAAAGAATGAATCGCCAGGAACTCCTCTCCCATGTCCATCACCTCCGAAAGGGGCATCTCCTTATCCTCGTACTCCTCCTGTGCGTCAAAGACAATCACTTTCTCCACCATAGTCAACTGATCTTTGATGGCACGTATCTTCTTCAACTGGGTACCACTGACCATGATGTACTTCACATCTCCATGTTTCAAACGGAAAAGCAAGTCATTACTTTCCTCCAACTTGATACTGAGAGGCACATTGATGGCTCCGGCATAGAACATAGCCAATTCACCAATAATCCACAGATTACGTCCCTCGCTGAGCAAGGCCATGGTATCACCTTTTTTCACGCCTAAAGCCTGAAGACCCGCTCCGAGGCGGTAAACTTTTTCCTTTACTTGCGTATAAGTAGTAGGTTCAAACTTTTTGCCGGTCTTTTCCAACAAAAAAGTATTGTTGGGATATCTGCGAACCGACGTTTCAAACAAATCTACAAGTGTCTTTTTCATAAATTATAATTCGTTAACGGCTGCAAAGGTAAGAAAAAAATACAGAACTCAAATATTTCCAATAAACTAATTGACATATTATCACCCAAAACATACAAAAAGTCACACCACACACCATCAAACAACTCATGCAAGCATAATCAGAAACTACCAGAAATCAGCCAGACCAAGAAAGCCTTCGCCCGACAAGCACCTTTTTTGTTCCTTTTCTTCCACACCTTAATGCTTTTGTGTATTTTTGCACACAAATTAACCTAGAACAAGAGATGAAAAAGAATTTTCTAAAACTTATCGGACTGGCAATGGCCCTAAGCTACCCTATCCACACATGGGCAGCAATGGAAGGAGATGCACGTGAAGACATCACAAAACAATACTTGAAGAATGCCTCGTTTGAGGATGATGACCGGACGGGACTGGCGGCCGTAACCAACAATGCAGACGGACTGAGAGGATATACTCTGGCACAACCTTCAGCATGGAACGTTAGCGGAACAGAAGTGACCAAACTGCTGATTACACCGACGTGCTATACGGACAACAACTTCGGACTGGCAACAACAATGAGTGAAGGGGAACAGGCTTACTACCTGCGCATGGGATGGAGCACAGGAAGCACTTCGCTGACACAAACGGTCAACCTGCCTGCCGGAAGATACCAACTGAGCATTGACCACCGAACGGCATACGCCAACAGTGCAACATCATCGTTCAAACTGAATGCTGCGGAAGAATCACTGACTGAGAATTTCACACAAGGAAGCCAGTATGTGTTCACTACAATGGCATGGAGCACCACGACGCTGGACTTTGAGCTGAAGGGAGAAGGAAATGTACAGATAGGCATCACCATCGACTGGATGTCGGGAGGCAGCTGCCTGATGGTGGACAATGTACGACTGTACAAACTGACAGACGAATATGTTGTTCCTGAAGACCCGACAGAAGAGGAGGTAAAAAGTCCGACAGAAGGAGTCATCAGCCACGAGTTTGTAAAAGAGGAGGAAATGAAAAACGACCTGCTACAGATGCTGGCCAACTTCGCCTTATGGATGAAGAATGACTTCCAACCCTGCACAGCCCCCAACAGTCTGGGCGAAGCTTGTGGATGCTTCAAGGGTGAAAGTACCATGAATGCCAACGAACAGGGAGTACGGCCCAATGCAGATTTGTCGATGGTATGTGCATTCCTGGTGAAATATGGCAGGGAAAAGGTGACGTTGCCTGAAGGAGTCACTTGGAATGAACTGGAAACTATAGCCCGACAATCGCTGATATTCGCCTACTCCACCCACAAGGCAAACCGCTTGAAGGTGTGCTCCAACAACGGCTATTGGGGTTCGACCAGCAGCAGTGACTATGTGTGGGAATCGAGCCTATGGGCCATGTCTGTAGCTTACTCGGCCTTTTTCCAATGGGAGAAACTGACGGATGCACAAAAGGGATATATCAAAGCCATGATGGTGGCGGAATGTAACTACGAGCTGCAACGCTCCATACCTACGGGATATGCCGGCGACACCAAGGCCGAAGAGAATGGATGGGAAACAAACATACTGGCTGCTACATTGGGAATGTTTCCTGACCATGAGCTTGCGCCACAATGGTTCAACCGCCTGCGCGAGTTTGCCATCAACTGCTACTCACACCCATCAGATGCCACAGACAACACGGTCATCGACCCGGACTATGACGAAAAGACCGTAGCAGACCTTTATCGGGGACAATACCTGTACGACGACTATACGCTGCAAAACCACAACCTGTTTCACACCAGCTATCAGAATGTGGTGATGCAGGAACTGGGTGAGTCAGCCTTGGCACTGAAACTGTTCCAACAAACCCTACACGGCAAGGAGACATGGAAGACCAATGCCCTGATGCACCATAACCAAGAAGTAATGGAAGAGGTGCTCAATTGGTTGGCCCTGGCTGATGGCGAACTGGCCATGCCCAATGGAAATGACTGGAGTCTGTTCCTCTATGACCAGATAACATCTTATACAACCATGGCCTGTTTCTTGCGGGACCCACATGCCTTGATGATGGAAAATCTGGCCTACAAACACATCCAGGCAAGACAAAGCACAACCACGGACGGAGCATGGTTACTACGAGCCGATGTGGGAGCACGACGAATGGGTGTGGAGGCCCATCGCGTGATGATGTCGTGGCTGATGCACGAGACTCTCTCTACCGCTGACCTCACCCCCACCCGATGGGAAGATTTCAACAGACACTACAGCCCGGCACACATCTTCAAAAGCCAAAACATTGTGCGGGCAGCCAGTGATGACCGTTTCACCTGTTTCTCATGGAGCACAGGACTAAGCAGCTACACCGGATACATAGCGGCCAACAGCCCCGACAAGAACAAAATAGTGGTACCTTTCCGTGCCAACAACACAGGCAACTTCCTGGGCTGGTACACGGTCAGCGGAAAGAACACGAACGCGACGCCAGTGGTGAGCGGCATCTATGACCTGCGTGGGAATGCATGGACCATGAACGGAGAATTGAACACCAATGACGCTGCACTGAACAACCGATTTGCCATTTACTCCACTCCCGGGAATGCTGTCATCTATGTGGATTATGTACGTGGAAACACCGCCGGAACCATCACCAAGGAACAGGGCGGACTGATGGCCATCAGCGTTGATGAGTTCACAAAAACAGCACGTACCCTATACACTGCAACGAGTGACTCGACATACGGGCACAAGCAACTGGACGGAACAAAGTTCACTACGTTCGAAGCCGACTGGCTGAACATAGACAACCAACTGGGATTCTTGTCAAAAAGCGACAAACAAATGGCTTTCGGAGATAGGGCAAACAATAACTCCATCCTGACGGCCAAACTATATCCGTCATACAAGAGCACCAACCGGGCATTCAAAAGCGGTGAAGTGGTGGACCGCCGACACGTGGTGTATTACAGCCGGACAAATGCCACAGAGACGGCAAACCTCAGCAAACAGCTGAATGTGCTCACCGACTCGGTGCCTACGGGATGGAACGGAGTGATTGCCTCCGACCCTGACGGATCGCATTATCTGCTTTTAGCCAATTTTGTAAGTGACCAACCATGCATCTTGCACGATATAAAGTGTCCCGAAGGCGCCCCAGTATTTTCCGAAATCACTACCATCAGCAACAGCAAAGCCACTGCCACCTTCAAGGCAGAAATGAACCACTCGGTAAGCAACATTCTGAAGGTCTTTGTAAAGGGTGATGGCCTCATGGCAATACAAGATGAGAAAGACTCATGCGCCATCTACCTGAGAAATGACGAGAGTACAACAAAGGCTGCAGAGGTAAGTCTTGTCATAGATGGGAGAGCAATCAATGGAACAGTACAGATACCCTCAAGAAGTTGCCTGAAGATATCAGCAGAACAAGGGAGCATCAAGAGCGAAACGGCTGAATTTCCCACGACACAGGGAATTGACCTGTATGAGGGATACCACGATGTAACGGGTGAATATCTGACCAATGCATCGTTTGAAGAAGATGCCACCTATGGTAATGACAAAGGAAATGTCACCCTAGGCTCTGTAGTTTATAACCCCTGCTATATCAACACAGTGAGCGCAACAAACAGCCGATTCCCCAATATACTGCCAGTAAAGGGATGGAAGGCAGAAAACGGACTATCCACAGCCTCGAACTACGCACGCATGTACTCCATGCCCTACAGTACGACACGGTTCTGTGTCAGTCCCTCCAATGTGGGAAACTATGCCGCACAATGTGGGCGTCCACTAGCAGACGACTCATGCGGAGTACGCTGCCTGACAGTGCTCAATTCATGGACAGCTGGTAAAAACAGCATCACACAGACTGTAAACCTGCCAGCAGGAGACTACCGTCTGATTATAGACATGAAATACGAATGTACCAACCAACAGAACAACAACGGAAAACAAATCACCGCTTCGGGGAACACGAACACGTCGCTCACCGGACTTTCCATCGGCTCCTACACGGACTATCGCTACCCTTCGGAAAGTGCCACATGGGAGGTTATGCCCTACGACTTCACTCTTGCCGAGAAAGGAAGTGTAACTGTCAGTTTGGGATTCCGCACTTCAGCAGGTGTAGGAGCAGCCAACAACACCTTATTATATATAGACAATGTACGACTGTTGGCCAAGGATACCAATCTGCCAGACAACATAGAGACCAACTGGGATGAAACAGATACCAATGTGGATGTATATACACTCACAGGCATTAAAGTACGCACTCAAACTCCAGCAAAGTTAGCCACAGAAGGACTGGAGAAAGGTATATACATCCTGACAAATCCCAAAGGAAGGACGACAAAAACAATCAGATAAAGAGAGACTTAGTTGAAACATAAAAAAAGAGGGATTCCCATCATTGGAAATTCCTCTTTCTTTTATAAGTGTGCGCCTGAAAGGACTCGAACCTTCACGCCGCGAAGCACCAGATCCTAAGTCTGGCGTGTCTGCCAATTTCACCACAGGCGCATAATATCTTTGCCACATTGGGCATAATGCGGTGCAAAGATAGGGAATATTTTTGAATTATGAATTATTAATTATGAATTATTAAAGAATTAAAAGCTGTAAAGATACCATCCGGCCAAACTCCTTTCTGACAAAACGTAAAGATACAGAATCTTATCCTCATAGAGAAAAAATGAAAGATTCAGAAAAGAGGGATTACCCCTTCCACCCTTTTTCCCCTTCTCCTTCTATCTACCTCCCAACCTCTTCCGTGCCACCTCTATGATAGTATCAAGACCGCGGGCCATATCCTCGGAAGTCATATCCACACGAATATCCGGACTGATGCCAAACTCCAGGGGCTCCATATCGGGTCCATAAGTGGGACAGGCAGAGAAACGGACAGCCCATCCGTTGGGCAATTCAGAGGAAAAAGGCATGCCTGAGCCTCCACCTGTACGGTCGCCTATGACTGTGACAAGGGGGAACTGACGCATGGCATTGACAAAATCGTTGGTTGCGCTGTAGGAACTGCGGTTAGTGAGCAGCGCCACAGGCTTCTGCCAGCGGATACCATCAGAAGGAGTAATCTTGACCGCTTCAGGCGAGGAGAAATCAGAATGACCTTTCCCCGTCTTATGACACATGTAAGAAGTGGCCACTTCTTCATTGGTGAAGCGGGCAGCCAACCTTTGGGCATTGGTGAGCATACCGCCACCATTGTCACGAACATCCAGGATAAGGCCGTTACAGAAAGCCAGCTCATTGAGCATGTCACTAAGGTTTCCATTGCCTATGCCGGAAGCAAAACTGGCATAGCGGACATAAGCGATGTTATCATCAAGAATGGTATATTTACATCCACCGGCTATCTTGTAGTCTGTACCCAGATAATTACGAATAATACTGTCGTTGAAGTTGGCAGGATAATCTTCGTACCACTTCCAATAACGGGCCACATCGTAGTTGGAGTAGAGGTTGACATGTCCGTCGCGCAATTCGGCCAACATGTTTCCCAGGACTTCAAACAAACCCTTCGAAGGCATATCGGAAGTTATCAGGGAAGCGTATCGGGAATAGACCTCGTCCCAATCGAGTCCATACTCCTGATGCTTGTATTCAAAAAAGCAATAACGTTCGTCCATCATCTGCCACAAAGCTTCGAAATTGCCTTGCGGTGTATTTTCGAACGATTCCTCACGGATGCATGACACCGAAGTGGTAAGGAGCAAGATTACAACGGTCAGAAAAGCAGGGATACGCATAATTCTCTTCATTTTGACATATTTCGAATTAGAAGGAAGCCAGATTGTGTACCAGGCCAATCATAAAAGTATGGCTGTAGTCATGGGAACGGAGAGCGTTGACGCGTGCCTGCTGCATATCGGCCATATAGCCCAAACGGAGGGTGAACCGACGGAACTGCAAATCGGCCGTGAACCAATGACGCAACGTTGGCTGCCGATGAAAAGAGGTGAAGACCACAGTACCATCGGAATGACCGAGAGAAAAAATCTCGTAGTAGGACTGTCCGTACTGGGGAGAAAACATCACCCCCAAGAAAGGGAGGTCCACCTGATAACGGAAAGTGAGCGGACAACATTTCCAAGGAAGATGATACTGAGCCATACCCGAGGCGGCCAGATTGGCATACAGACGGGCTTGAGCAGGATTGTTCCCATTGCGGGTGTTGTAGGTAAAGCCTCCATGGGCCTGCATCATGGGACCTGCGGAAAGGCAGAGACGCTTGTCCGCCAAATACCAGTTGTAGTGAAGGGCATAGTTCCAGTTGACCATACCGGCCAGTTCACTGCTTGTCCCAGCCACATTTTCTGCAGCGGCCAAATAACCTTGGAACAATGTCTGCCGGGACACATGCCCCTCCATCCAACGGGTCATACGGATGCTCTCGCGAAGCACCCGGACCTGAGTCCCACTGTATTCCACTGGAGACAAATAAGTATCGTAGAGATTGATGCTTCCCACTCCGTACATAGTGGAACGCACAATGGGACGGGCCACATCTTCACCGACTGTTTGGGCCGACAGATGGAACATGGCGCAGAGCACACATAAAAACAATGTAATCCTTCTATTCATCCGTATTACGTTTGTCTCTTTTGGACTTCGAATTCATTCCTTGAACTGACACTAAAACAATTTCATCTGTCCGGTCAGTTCGTCCAGTATGTCACCAGCACTCTTGCCTGCATCAGGGTCTTCATTGACGGGCTCTTCCATGGGGGGCTCAGGTTTGGCCAGCTCCTCTTCAGTAGGGAAACGGGTTGGTTCCAGTTCCACAATCTCGGCTACGGTGTAAGTGGTCAGTCGCTTGCCTTTGGCCTTGAATCCCTTCACGGCAATGAACTCTTCTGCATCTACTATCAGCGGTTCGCGGAAACTGTCAGCTCCGCCAAATGTCACTTGCAAGCGTGGATAATACTGCACGCTGCACAGGATTTCGCGATTCTCTTTGTTCTCACCCAGATAGTTCTGACGCCGGGTAGTGGCATCCATCAGGAAACGTTTCAGATAGGGGAATCCATTATTGTCTGCATCGTACAAGGCTACCGTCCACACCTTGGTTGGGTCGTACTTCTCGATGAACCTGATATTGGTTTCGTAATGGTTGTTCACATCAAAGTTGCTGAGGTAGTAATCGCCATTGTCCAGCACGACGAGAATCATGTCCTCGCTGTGGAACTCGCCCAGATGCTGTCCGCGTCCGTCATAATTGAGGCGCTGCACATCCCAGTCGAACCACACCTGACGTCCGCCCAAGGTAGAACCTCCGCGCTGTTTCAGTCCGATGCGGTGCACCTCGAACTTGGTGAGGATATTTCCCATGGACTGACGTCCCTTGATGACGATATCGCTGAAGTCTTTCTCGAAGATTATCTTCTTGACACGCGGATTGGGTTTGAGGGTCACTTTGATGATTTCGGCCTCTCCATTGGGGTTGGCACTGAAATAGACGATGCGCGAGCCTGGAGTTCCCTGAGTGACATCATACTCGCGGTCGCGGGTCATGGCAGTGACGGAGAAGCGCTTGATGTAGTGGTTGCCCTCCTTGCCGTCGCGATAGACCACGTTATAGACGGTGCGCTTGTCGTTCTTCTTGAAGATGCCCACGTGCATCACATTCTTGCCCACGAACATCTTTTCGCTCACGCGCACAATTTTATATTTACCATCCTTATAGAAGAGGATGACATCATCAATGTCCGAGCAGTTATCCACAAACTCATCCTTCTTCAGCGAAGTACCGATGAATCCCTCTTCGCGGTTGATATAGAGTTTCTCATTAGCCTCAGCCACCTTGGCTGCTTCGATGGTGTCAAAGTTGCGCAGCTCGGTCAGTCGCGGATGCTCCTTGCCATACTTCTCCTTCAACATCCGGAACCAGTCGCTAGTGACCTCTATCATATTGGCCAACTTGCGGTCAATCTCCTCTATCTCGCCATTCATACGTGCGATGGCCTCGTCAGCCTTGTCCTTGTTGAAGCGCAGGATACGGGCCATCTTGATTTCCATCAGGCGGAGGATGTCGTCCTTGGTAACCTCGCGTACAAACTGGGGATAGAAGGGAGTCAAGCGGTTGTCAACATGCTCACAGGCTGCATCCATCGTGGGTGCCTGTTCAAACTGGCGGTCCTTGTAGATACGTTCCTCGATGAATATCTTCTCCAACGAAGCGAAGTGAAGCAGTTCCAACAGTTCGCCCTTACGGATTTCCAGTTCCTTGCGGATGAGAGCCATCGTGTTGTCCACCGACTTGCGGAGCACATCGCTGACGGTGAGGAAGTGGGGCTTGTTGTCATCGATGACACAGCAGTTGGGCGAGATGCTCACCTCACAATCAGTGAATGCATAGAGGGCATCCAACGTCTTGTCACTGGAGACACCGGGAGCCAAGTGCACCTGTATCTCCACCTGTGCCGAGGTGTTGTCGTCCACCTTACGTATCTTTATCTTTCCCTTCTCTGCTGCCTTCAGGATGGAGTCAATCAGCGTAGATGTAGTCTTTCCATAGGGAATTTAGATATGACCAGCGTCTTGTTGTCCAGTTTGTTGATTTTGGCACGCACCTTCACCACACCCCCACGTTCGCCATCGTTGTACTTCGACACGTCAATGCTTCCGCCAGTCAGGAAGTCAGGATAGAGTTGGAAAGGTTCATCGTGCAAATAGGCCACGGCAGCATCGCACAGGTCATTGAAGTTGTGAGGAAGAATCTTGGAAGAGAGACCTACAGCAATGCCCTCCACACCCTGAGCCAGCAGCAGAGGGAATTTCACAGGCAGGGTGATAGGCTCCTTGTTGCGTCCGTCGTAGGAGAGTTTCCAGTCCGTAGTCTTGGAATTGAACACCACATCCAGGGCAAATTTCGACAAGCGCGCCTCAATGTATCGCGGAGCTGCAGCCGAATCGCCCGTGAGGATGTTTCCCCAGTTTCCCTGACAATCGACCAGCAGTTCCTTCTGCCCCAGTTGCACCAGTGCGTCACCGATGGAAGCATCGCCATGGGGATGGAACTGCATGGTGTGTCCCACGATGTTGGCCACTTTGTTGTAGCGCCCGTCATCCAATCGTTTCATGGAGTGCAGGATGCGGCGCTGCACAGGCTTGAAGCCGTCGTTGATGTGCGGCACGGCACGCTCCAGGATAACGTACGAGGCATAGTCGAGGAACCAATTCTGATACATGCCCGTCAGCTGGTGTTTCACACTATCGTCCTTCACATCAGTCGGCTTGTAATCCGAGTGTTCTTCCGATACGCCCTCTGTCGGCAGATTATCGTCGATATTGTCTTTTTCTATGATTTCTTCGCTCATATTGTGGCCAGGTTAATGATTTTTTGTCCCTAAAATAGTTAAACTGTATTAGTATGCTTGCAAAAGTACGAATTATTTGCAAAAAAATCGCTTACTTTGCAGCAAAATTGGCAGAGAATGCCGAAAAAACATCAAGAATTGAATTAAAATAACATATAAAAACAGATAAACAATGGCACAAGAAGATGTATTCAAGAAAATCGTCTCACATTGCAAGGAGTACGGTTTTGTGTTTCCGTCAAGCGACATCTATGACGGATTGGGCGCCGTATATGACTACGGCCAGATGGGTGTAGAGTTGAAGAACAACATCAAGCAGTACTGGTGGCAGAGCATGGTCCTGCTCCACGAAAACATCGTGGGCATCGACTCAGCCATCTTCATGCATCCCACCATCTGGAAGGCTAGCGGCCACGTGGATGCGTTCAACGACCCCCTGATTGACAACCGTGACAGCAAGAAGCGCTACCGCGCCGATGTGCTCATCGAAGACCAGCTTGCCAAGTATGATGACAAGATTAACAAGGAAGTGGCCAAGGCTGCCAAGCGTTTCGGTGAAGCCTTTGACGAGGCACAGTTCCGCAGCACCAACGCCCGTGTGCTCGAAAACCAGGCCAAGCGCGACGCACTGCACGCACGCTTCCAGAAGGCCTTGAACGACAACGACCTGAACGAACTGCGCCAGATTATCCTCGATGAAGAAATCGTATGCCCCATCAGCGGCACCAAGAATTGGACCGAAGTGCGCCAGTTCAACCTTATGTTCTCCACCGAGATGGGTTCTACGGCCGACGGAGCCATGAAGGTTTACTTGCGTCCTGAGACAGCACAGGGTATCTTCGTGAACTACATGAACGTACAGAAGACCGGCCGCATGAAGATCCCCTTCGGTATCGCACAGATAGGTAAGGCATTCCGCAACGAGATTGTGGCCCGCCAGTTCATCTTCCGTATGCGCGAGTTCGAACAGATGGAGATGCAGTTCTTCGTTCGCCCCGGCAGTGAGCTGGAGTGGTTCAAACAGTGGAAAGAGACCCGTCTGAAGTGGCACAAGGCTCTCGGCTTCGGCGACGACCACTACCGCTACCACGACCACGACAAACTGGCCCACTATGCCAACGCTGCAACGGACATCGAGTTCCTCATGCCCTTCGGATTCAAGGAGGTGGAGGGAATCCACAGCCGCACCAACTTCGACCTCAGTCAGCACGAGAAGTACTCAGGCAAGAGCATCAAGTACTTCGACCCCGAGTTGAACGAAAGCTACGTGCCCTACGTCATCGAGACCTCCATCGGTGTGGACCGCATGTTCCTCAGCGTCATGTGCGCCTCGTATCAAGAAGAGAAACTGGAGAATGGCGAAACACGCGTGGTACTGAAGCTGCCCGCAGCCCTTGCTCCCGTGAAACTGGCCGTACTGCCCCTGGTGAAGAAGGACGGACTGCCCGAAAAGGCTCGCGAAATCATCAACGACCTGAAGTTCCACTTCAACTGCCAGTATGATGAGAAGGACTCTATCGGCAAGCGCTACCGCCGCCAGGATGCCATCGGTACTCCCTACTGCATCACTGTTGACCACCAGACCCTGCAGGACGGCTGTGTCACCCTGCGCAACCGCGATACCATGCAGCAGGAGCGTGTGGCCATCAGCGACCTGAACAGCATCATCGCCGACAAGGTGAGCATCACCAGCCTGCTGAAGACTCTGTTGTAAGAAATAAGATTGGTGGACCCCATCCCAGCCTTCCCCAGAGGAAGGAGTAGATACTCCGCATGACAAGCAGAACATTCCACTCCCCTCCCTTGTGGAGGGGTAGGGTCTTCCTTATAATAAATAACATATCATCTATGTTTAAGAAATCCATACACCTGCTATGGGCAGCCCTGTTGGGCGGTGCGATGTTCACCGCGTGTGACGAGCAGTCCGAAGTCAGCGAATACGCCCACTGGAAAGAGCGTAACCAAGAGGTCATCGACGCTCTGGCCGACTCCGTGCGCCAGAATCCCGACGAGTGGTTTGCCCTGAAGGCATACGACCTGACACCCGACGACGAGGACAACCTGAGCACCGCACATCGCGTAAACGACTACGTCTATTGCCGCGTCATGAAGAGTGGCGATGCCACCACCACACCACCCGTTTTCACTGACAGCATCCGCGCCGACTACCGCATGTGGCTCATCAATGGCGAGGTGATAGACCAGTCATACCGGGGCGAGACACTCGACCCCGCCATCAGCGTACCGGCCAAATTCCCCATGACGGGAATGATTACGGGCTGGACCACTGCCTTGCAACACATGCGCGTGGGCGACCAATGGACCGTCTATATCCCCTACACCCTGGGCTACGGCACCAAGGGCAGCGGAGCCATACCGGGATACAGCACCCTGAAGTACCACATCCATCTGGCAGGGGTATATCCCACAGGCACTACTGTGCCAGGGTGGCAGTAAAAAAGGCAAGCCTCTTGCATAAACAGTTATTCATGAGGAACAAGAACAACTGTTCAAGAGAGACTAGAATAACTATTTAAGAGAGACTAGAATAACTGTTCAGGAAACTAAAAAAAAACGGAAGGATATAAGGAGATGAACAAAAGACCTTATATCCTTCCGTTTTTTTGAAGATTATCTACATTCCGTATTCCTATAAGACAAGTTCCACAGATAAGGTTGGGCCTTATCTGTGGAACTTGCATTAGATTGGATAGAAATCCTTATTTACCCATTATCTTGTTCACCTCTACACGGCCATCCTGCCAGATGCGCTTGATGATGTTCAAGCCCTTGTGGGGAGCATCGGACACTGCACCTGTAGTTGAGTAATAGAGAATCTGGATATTCTCGTCTGCCTCTACACCGTCAATGTTCTTGGCACCACCTATCACGGTTGAGAGAGCATCAGCAAGAACAGTCTCAACAACATCGGTTGACACTACACGTACATTGGTGAAACCTACGTTGGCAGCACTTGTGAAACTGTTATCAGCCTTCACGGTGATAGCCATCAAAGCTTCGCCACCATGGAAACGGCTGTTACCCAATGAATAGGCTGCTATGCGGCCTTCTTCATTATAAGTAACAGTGTGAGAAGCGTCACCCACCATCTCTACACCTTCGATTGTCAATCCTTCGGGCAGATTCATATCCATCTGCATGGCGGTATATGCCTGTGCATTGTCCAACTTCACATAGAGGGTAGTACTTTCGCCTGCATTCACTTCGGCATCGGATACATGAAGATTGCTACGGAGGATGGAACGGGCACCTGTTGCCTGAACATCCCTGCCAAGCAAGGCGTTCACTACAGCCACAACATCCACGATGGTAATCTCACCGTTGTGGTCCATATCGGCAGCATCAAAGATGAAGTTGCCGACATTGCGTCCCAAGATGTTGTTAACCACAGCCACGACATCGACAATAGAAATAGTGCCATCACCGTTGACATCAGCGGGGGTATAGTTCTTGACTGTCACATTAGCTGTCACATCAGCAGTCAGGATTTCCTGTTCATCAGCCGTGCTCATACGTATGTTGCGGATAGCCACACTCTGATTACGGATTGACGAAGCGGTCAAGTTCATCGTGAAGAGTTCACCGCTATTGCCACGGAACAATTTGCTTCCGTTAGAATATACAATCACGCGGATAGCACCATCAGGCTGTAATTCAGAAGCCACGGTATGACTGCTTGTCGCACGTGACGCATTCAGTGCAATGTCATAGTCCCCTTCGTCATTCACATTCATCTGCAAACCGCTAGAGAGATAGATGTCGCACTGGAAGGCACTGATACCATCTTCGTTAGTCATGGATACGGGCAAAGTGAACGGGCTTCCCTTCAATGCCTCTGCATCACTGATGCTGAAGGTATTGGTGGTACTGTATTCTTTGTCCGAAGGAACATAACCCGGAGCATACTGGCTGTTTGTTCCGTGATAGTAGAGTCTCCAGTTGTCCATCATTACCCAGTCCATAGAAGCTACCACATCCTTCTTCATACCGATGCGAAGTGTACCGTCTGTAACTTCCACATACATCACGTTCAGATACTCTCCATAGTCATTGAACATGGTTACGGCAGAAGCCATCATGTTAGCTACCTGTATAGCCTCACCCGATACAGCAGTACCGACAACTGTCATACCTTCGATGCCATAAGCATCGTCACTGACAATAGCTCCCGAAGCCAGACGACGGACAGGAGTGTCGTAGTAAGCCATACCTGACTGACCATAGATATAAGTGGTAGCCGTATCTGCACCCGTCAGATAAGTTTCGTAATCATCAATAGAAGAACCCATACGCTCGTAAGCCGACACTTCAAGACGGTAAGTTCCGTTAGGCAAGCCCGTCAAATCCTGATAGAGATTGAATGCCTTTTGCCAGTATTCGTAAGCACCGCTTCCCATATAACCTGTTGCGCCAGTCCAACCTTCAGCAGAACCCATACCACTGAAATCCTCAAAGCTTGGAGATTTGAGCAATTGCGTGAAGTCCATCGGATTTTCATCGCTAGCATTGGCATAATCACCCATAATCAAAGCATTGATGGTTGGTTCTACCTGATTCAACAGAACTTTCGCCTCTTCCTTAGTCAAAGCACACTGTTCTATACCCATTAACATTTGGATAAGCAAATCCTGAGCGGCAGACATGGCTGCTTCAGTAGCGAAATCTCCATAAATCATCATGGCATTCTGAACCTCTTCAGCAGCAGCCGTCAGGTCAGCAAACAGTTCGGCTGAAGCCTCTACTGAATCATTGGCGGCATACATCTGCACAAGGGCATCGAATACGGCATCTTCATTAGTACTGTTGAGATGAGCCTCTGCATTAGCCTTAGCGGCCTCCAGCAGCTCCTTAGTATCCCTAGCCATAGGCTGTGTCAAAGTAACTTCAGCTGCATAAATGGCCTCTTGCAAATGTGGCATCACATACGCAAGCTGCTTGCCACGATAAATCATCTTGAAGTTATCAAAAATAACCCACTCACGCATAACCATACCAGTAACCTTCACTCCAATGCGAAGTTCGTCACCAGATTTGGCCACCACTCCGTGAGCAGAGCTTTTATACAAACCGTTAGCAAAAGCAATACCAGCATCGTACATACCATTGGGATACCAATAACCGGTAGAATCGCCCGCTACAGGCAACCAAGGAGTAGGGCCGTAAATCTCAGTAGCAGAATACAACTCACCACACTTAACAGACTCAGAATAGATATTCTTGAAAGGAGACTTGTTGTTGTTTACATATACAGAAGCATGTGATACGATTTCCTGCCCTGTCGCCAGTGAATTCTCGTATGCAGCGTATGCATCTGCATGCTCTCCTGCACGGAAGAAACCGTTCAAAGAAATTTCATAAACACCTTGAGGCGCTTCCTTTACCACTTGATATACATCCCATTCGGGGTCAGCAACACTCCAACCACCATAGAGTTCCATTACATAGTTGCCCGAAGGTCCATTGATGTCAGTCCACTTACCTTCCCAACCTTGGCCATCATTCTTGCCATCAGTTCGATCTTCAAATCCTGCATTTTTCAAGAACATGTCAGTAACATCTGAATTGTCAGGCAAACTGCTGTTAATGGCATCTGTAATCAGCTTCTCCAGCTTGTCGCATTCCGCCAACACTTCCTCTGTAGAAAGAGCTTTAGCCTTCAATATGGCAGGAGCCTGACGTGCTACGTATGCAGCCATTTGATTCATGGCTGTACTTGAAGAAAAATCAGTGCAAGTACGAACGTCATTACCCCAAGCTATTAATTCCGCATATCTCCCCCATGCGTCAATATTAGCCTGCACAGCTGCTTCGGCATCAGCAATAGCTGCCTTGGCAGCATTAAAGCTGGCAAGGTCGGTAGCGGTCAGTCCATTGAGGGCAGCTTTGTAGGTATCAACAGTTCCTACAGTCATTTCTGCTTCGCGACCATCGAACTTATACGATGCCTCGTTTGCAATGCTATCGATAAGGATACTGTACACATCCTCACTGTTTCCGTAGTAGGTCAACCGCCAGTTGTCCCAAATAACCCAATCAGATCCACCTGTCAATTGAGGTAATGCAACACCGATACGCAATGTACCTGTAGTAACATTAACAAACAGTTCAGTATGATAGAAACCAGCAGCAAAAGCCTCACCCGAAGTTTTCATATTATTGGGCTTAGTCTCTAATTCACTTTCGGAATTGATATTAGGAACATCTACCGTCTGCCTTTCTGTTCCGTTATCTGCATAGAACACTGCAGCTGTTGCATTTTCTGTTGCAGGACGATAGAATCCCTGAACAGACATCTTGTAGAGACCGTTAGGTACATTGACAATATCCTGATAGGTATCAAATGTTTTGTTCCAATGCTCTACATTTCCATAACTTTGGAATCCGGGTGTCGTTCCACTCCAACCATCATTCTTGTTATTATCATAGCTCGGATTGACAATCAATGAAGTCTTATCCACAGGATTATAAGGATTAACACTTCCCTCATCCCATGCAGCCAGAATGTTTTTCACCTCACTTGTTGCTTTCTCTATCTCTGCCAATGTAGCTTCTATATTGAGATAAACCACTTCTTGTGCTGTCACATTAAGGTTCAACGCTTTTGCCTTGTCTATTTCGGTCTTCAATGTCTGGGCGGCATTGTAAATGGCTAATTTGTTGGCGAACGCGTCATATTCTTCCACTGAAACAAAAGCCCAATCCACATGAACACCTTCTACTTCAGGATTCAAGAAGGAAGAAACTACAGTACCGTTAGCTGCATCCCATCCGACATAGGTATCAGGATACATTTCTACCTGCCATGCCTGATAATCGGGATTAGCCTCAGCCATAGACAGACGGTAGTAACCGTTGCCGGCATTCTTCTCCAATTTCCAGTAGTAGTTGGCCTGAGAATTACGGTCAACATAGCAGCCACCATTTACATTGTCAAAGAATACGTCTCTAATTTTATCCTGAGTTACTACATAATTTCGGAAAAGAACTGTTGTACCATCCCAACTTCCATCGGTCAAGTATTGTTCAAAATAAACTTTGTAACCTTCATCGCCAACAGAAGTTTGAGTAGCCCAAGCATTGGCGCCCAAGAAGAACTTCTGTGCTCCCACATTATACATATACATAGGGGTATTATCAGTTGCAGCTTCGATAAAAGTAATGGTCGAAGCGGGATGCTGACGGATGCCATCCACAATACCAGAATTATCAGCATTCTCCACCAAGAATGCCTCTTGGGCAGCTATCAATGCTGTCAATGCTGCATTGAGGTCTTCGAGGGTGTACATGGTATCCCACATACCCAAATCAGCCAACACGTTTTGAGCTGTAGCAATAGCTTTGGCAAGTCCTGCATTGTCGGTATAATTGGTATAAGAAGCCATCAGCTCCTGTGCCGCCTCAATGGCAAGCGTTGCCAAAACCTTAGCATCGTACTGCTCAATCATCGGCATGTAGGTGTCCAACATGGCTTTTACATCAGCAATCATCTGCTCGACAGCCTCCTCCGATTCGGGATTGTCTATCACCTCCTGTACAACCGGTATCATCTGTTCCAGCGTGGCAATGACCTGAGCGTGCATTTCATCGCTACCGTTCAGTTCGCCCTTCCACACAATGGCCTGTTCAAGCAATGCGGCAAGAGTCTTCACGATGGGAGCCAAAGCATCGTCCTCTTCTGTGGGCTTTTCTGTTCCATAATAGGTCAGTTCGAAGTTATCAAACATGGTCCAGTCTGAAGTAATCAATGTATCCTTCTTTACACCAATACGGAGTGTACCGTCTGTCACTTCCACAAGGACACTGTTATCAGCATAGAGTCCGGCAGTGAATCCTGCACTTGCAGCCTGCATATTATTGGGAACAATACCCATTCCTTCTACAGTAGAAACATTACCACTTTCAAACACACTGTTACCTGCCTCAACATTGATATTCTGCAACGGAGTGGAAACTTCGTTAGCATAGAGGTAAGCATAGCGTTCCATGCTCGTAGCACCGCCATTACCTGCACGATAAAATCCTTGAGCAGAAAGTTTGTAGAATCCATTGGGAAGACCTGTCAAATCCTGATAGATGTCGAAGTTACAATTCCATTTCTCAGCAACCATGTTGTCATTATTACCTCCTGTAACAGGACCTCCCTGCCATACAGTGTTACGATTTGTATCACCGCGATTGAATCCCTGACCTACGATAAAGAAGGTTGCATCCACCGGATTGGTTGCTGTTGCACTGGCCATATCAGCAATCAAATCATCCTTTGTGATGAATTCCCAATGAGCAGCAGGACTTGTAGCATCCGTCAAAGCCAGATTCACCACTGTAGTGCTGCCATCGTAACCGATGTAGTTCACACCATCAGCAGTAATGGCATAAGTTTGGGGAGCAACTTCTACCAATGTCCATTCGGTTGCTTCGCAATCGATGTAGCCAATGGAACCCAAATACTTGTTAGTCCCATTTGGAACATTAGAGTCAAGCGTGTATTTACCATTCTCCAAAACCTCGGCCTTTATATCCAAGCCATGAACACCCAATGAAGCCTGAGTACCCCATGCATTGCCACCAGTCAGATATTTGCCAGCAGCCACGTTCTTCATGTAGTATGTACCTGAAGCCAAATTTCCCGCCCAGGCAACACTTGCACAGACCAATGCAGCCACGACGAGCCACATCCGTTTCATTCTACTTACGATTTTCATAATTCTATTATTTAAAGTTTTTATTTACATATTTCCTTTCTCACTTCCATACGACCATCTTCATAGGTACGTTTCACAATGTTCAAACCTTTATGAGGTACATCAGATGCTTCACCGGTTGCGGAATAATAGACTACTTGAACAGCCTTATCAGCCAACACTTGGTCTATGCCGTTGGCCTTGGCTATGATAGTGCATACCGTAGAAGTGCCACTGCCATCCATAGCAATAGCCGTAATAGTGGTGATGCCCTCACCTATGCAAGTGACCAAACCGGTATTGTCAACTTGAGCCACCTTAGAATCTTGGCTGACCCAAATGAATTTGGAGGCAGGCAATACATTTTCGCCATCACTGATAGTCAATTGCACGGTCTCGCCCGTTTCAAGAGTCACTTCAGCAGGAAGAATCTCATACTTCGGCTTCACCGTCACCATACAGGTGGAAGAAAGGTTGGTTCCATCGGTAGTGGTTACAGTAATCACAGTTCTACCACTCTTCAAAGCTGTCACCACTCCGTCTGTAACGGTAGCAACGGTTTCATCCGATGAAGTCCATACAACGGCAGTGTTATCTGCATCTTCGGGGAAGAAAGTCACATTGAGTTCGACGGTCTCTCCACGCAACACTTCAGCCGTCTGCTTGTCAAGGGCAATGAACGATACCACAATCGGTTTCACCGTTACTGTACAAGTGGCAGACAGGTTACTGCCATCTGTTGTGGTTGCCGTTATCACTGCTTCACCGGCTTTCAAAGCGGTAACAACACCATCTTTTACGGTAGCCACGGTTTCATCCGAAGAAGCCCATACCAAAGTTGTATTGTCTGCATCCGTAGGAGATACTGTAGCAGTAAGCGTAACTGTTCCGCCACGCAACACTTCTGCAGTCTGTTTGTCAAGAGCAACGGATGATACCACAATCGGTTTCACCGTTACCGAACATGTGGCAGACAGGTTGCTGCCATCTGTTGTAGTTGCTGTAATCACGGCTTCACCTGCTTTCAAGGTCTTCACTACACCGTCAACAACTGTTGCTACGGTTTCATCCGAAGAACTCCATACCAACGTCTTGTTGTCAGCATCTTCAGGAGCCACGGTAGCTGTGAGACTAACCGATTCACCACGAACGACCTCTACGCTCTGCTTGTCAAGGGTAACAGAAGACACCAATAGCGGCTTGGCCACTACGGTACAAGAAGCCGAAAGGTTGCTACCGTCGGTGGTGGCAACTGTTATCACCGCTTCACCAGCTTTCAAGGTCTTCACTACACCATCAATAACTGTTGCTACGGTTTCATCCGAAGAAGTCCAAACGAGTGTCTTGTTATCGGCATCTTCGGGAGCTACGGTAGCAGTGAGAGTAACAGACTCGCCACGAACGACTTCTGCGTTCTGCTTGTCAAGGGTAACGGAAGAGACCAACACTTCAGCCTCCAACACATTCACCACAGCTTTCACATCAGCAACAGAGACTGTAGAAGCACCAACCGTAGAACAGATGATTTTCTTGATTTCTATTGTTTTCTCACCTATCGTTTCCTTGTCAGCCAACAAGTTCAAGCTGAACAAAACATCATCATTCCCCTTAAAAGGTTTGGTAGGATTGGCGTAAGCTGCCACACGAATACTTCCATCAGCCTGTGTACGTGCAGTGATAGTGTGCGAAGAGGTGGCACGTTCGGGATTCAGCCGAACATCCAAATCGCCCTCTTCATTCAATACCAATGTCAATCCCTCAGGCAAATATACATCGCACTGGAAAGCAGCCAACTCGCTTTCATTAGCCAACACAACAGGGAATAACAAAGATTCCCCACCCTTTACCTCGGCATCCTGCAACACAAAGTCATTCTTGGGCACATACTTGGTCATCACCACCGTACCTGTAGCATCCTTCAAACGTACCTCTTCAGCGGCTGCTGTAGAAAAGATGATGTTTTTCAGAACAATGCCTTTTTCACCCTCCACCTCTGCATCAGTAATCAGGTTCAAGTAGAAGAGTTCACCGGCATTACCCTTGAACAATTTGCTCTGTGTAGAGTAAGCAGCAATGCGGACAGCACCATCGGGCTGTGCGACAGCTGTAAGAGTATGTGAAGAGGTGACACGTTCGGTATTCAATGTCACATCATATTCACCCTCTTCGTTCAAAGCCAACGCAAGCCCTTCGGGCAGATAGACATCGCACTGGAAAGCGGAAAGTTCCGTCTCGTTCTCCAATGACACGGGAATCTGCAAGGCTTCACCACTGGTAACGGAAACATCAGACACTATCAAATCATTCTTGGGCACATACTTGGCCATTGTCACTATGGAAGAGATGTCATCCAAAGCTACGCCACTGGCATTGGCAGTAGAGAATATGATGTTTCGCAAAGAAATTCTCATACGTCCCTCCACCTCAGCATCAGTTGCTAAGTTCAGGTAGAAGAGTTCACCGGCATTACCCTTAATCAACTTATTAGAAGAGGAATATGCGGCAATGCGGACAGCACCATCGGGCTGTGCGACAGCTGTAAGAGTATGTGAAGAGGTGAAACGCTCAGGATTCAATGCCACATCCAGCTCACCCTCTTCGTTCAAAGCCAACGCAATCCCCTCAGGCAGATAGACATCGCACTGGAAAGCGGAAAGCTCCGTCTCGTTCTCCAATGACACGGGGAACAACAATGCATCACCACTGGTCACGGAATAACTGCTCACACTCAGTTTGTCGGATGCGGCATTTGCACCCAACACCATGAGCATGGCAAACATACATGTTAATAGTTTCTTCATATTCTTTTGTTTTTAAAATTAGTCCTTATTTGAAATGGCACACGGATGACACGGATTAGACGGATTTACACAGATAATCTTTTCTATCCGTACCATCAGTGTGCTTTGCATTCTTTATTTATTCATTTCTTTGCTTACCTCTACACGGCCATCCTCATAGATGCGCTTGATGATGTTCAAGCCCTTGTGGGGAGCATCGGACACAGCACCTGTAGTTGAGTAATAGAGAATCTGGACATTCTCGTCGGCCTCTACACCGTCAATGCTCTTGGCACCACCTATCACGGTTGAGAGAGCATCAGCAAGAACTGTCTCAACAATATCGGTTGACACTACACGTACATTGGTGAAACCTACGTTGGCTGCACCTGTGAAACTGTCATCAGCCTTCACGGTGATAGCCATCAAAGCTTCGCCACCATGGAAACGACTGTTACCCAATGAATAGACGGCTATGCGGCCTGTTTCATTGTAAGTCACTGTGTGAGAAGCATTGCCTACCATCTCCACACCTTCGATTGTCAATCCCTCGGGCAGAGTCATATCCATCTGCATGGCTGTGTATGCCTGTGCATTGTCCAACTTCACATAGAGGGTAGTGCTTTCGCCTGCATTCACCTCGGCATCTGCCACATAAAGATTGCTGCGGAGGATGGAGCGGGCACCCAATGTCTGAGCATTATTGCCCATCAAAGCATTCACCACAGCAACTACATCGACAATAGTTATCTGACCATTCTGGTCCATATCAGCAGCATCGAAGATGAAGTTACCCGTTGCTGTACCCATCAAGGCATTCACTACGGCTACCACATCGACAATCGTAATCTGACCGTCACCATTGGCATCGGCCGGAATATAGGACTTCACGGTAACAGCGGATGAAACTGCAGACAGGCGGTATTCCACCTCATCAGGTGTACTGATTCGGATGTTGCGGATTGCCACCGATTGGAGGTCTGCCGCACCTTCAAGAGCAGTCAGGTTCAATGTGAAGAGTTCACCCTCATTGCCTCTGAACAGTTTGTTGGAACTTGAATATGCTATCACACGGATGGCACCATCGGGCTGCAAACTTGCCGTAACCGAATGGGAAGAGGTCTTGCGGTCAGCACTCAAGATGACATCATACTCACCTTCGTCGTTCCAGTTCAGCATCAATCCATCAGACAAATAGACATCACACTGGAAGGCACAAATCTCATTTTCATTGGTCAATGCAACGGGGAATGCAAAGGCTGAGCCACTGAAAGCAGAAACATCAGAGAGAACAAACGAATCTGTAGTTGTAGCAGGGAAGTCTCCTGTCAATTCACCGTAAGCGGTGTCATAATCAAAGTATGGAAGGGCACCGGTCATCATCACCTTCACTTGATTGAAAAATGTATGAGATCTGGGACCACCCACTGCACCAATGGTAAGCATACCGTCTGTGACCACAATATTCTCCATATACAGATTATCCACGGGGAATGCCTGTCCGATAAGAGGAGCATCTACGGTTGCAGCATAGCTTCCATCAGGTGTGTCGGAGGTCTTGGCATACAGGAACGAGCCTTTGCCCGACTCCTCAGAATCCCTTTCGCCAAAACTACCTATCACGGTATAAACTCCGACAGGAAGCCCTACGATAGTCTGCTCAATGCCATAACCTGTTGCCCATGTCTGGAACATACAGTCTGAGATGTGATAGCCCGGATCTGTCCATCCGTAAGTAATTAGCGGTGTAGGATACCCTTCAGGAACAGTCCAGCCCGGAACCGCCCATTCGTAAAAGTCGGTTACATCCTCCATGCGATACACATTCGGATTCTTCATGAATACGGTCATGTCATAGGATTCTGTGTACACTTCCAACGTATTGGTATCCAGTTTTTCTTCAAACAGGCTGTTGTTTGCGTTCCGCAGTTGGCCATAGATTTCCTTCTTCAGGCGATTCTGGATTTCAGCAGCCAACGCATCATCGTCACTCAATGCATTATTAGCGGAAACAATCAGTTCATCACCAGCTTTTACTCCCAACTTCTTCAAAGATTCGGCACCCAAGCGGATACGCTCAACGAGGGCGGCAATACCTGTAGTGCTTACCGCAGACACACCTTGGGTGAAGAGTTTGGGAGCCTCAGCTACGGGGCCTTGCAATTCTGCTATAGCAGCCTGCAATGCTGCACCTGTAATAGTTTTCCCTACATACTTGTCCACCAACATCTCCAGTTCGGCATAAAGTTCAGTGTTTGCAAACTTCTTATGAGCATTGGCAGAAAGGATTTTCTCGGCCTGTCCAACCAATGTATAGTAGGTATCGGAGAGTTCCATGTAATCTCTCATTGCCACTTTTGCTGCATCCAACGCAAGAACCGCATCCGTATAATCCGAAGGATTGGTGTAGCCACCATATTCCGCTTCATACTTGGCAACGGCTGCAGCCAATGTATTCAATGCAACACCGGCATACCGACTGTCTGTCTGAGCTACTTTCAACACCTCTTTGGCTGCATTCAATGAAGCAAGCAATGCCTGCCCCTCTACAATTCCTGGTATGTCGGGGATGTAAGTGACCATCGGATTGGCAAAGATGATTTCGGTCATACCTTCAAGCAATTCACCGTTGGCATCAGTAGGAGTCCAACGCAAACGATAGCTTCCTGTCACTTCGGGATAGAATATACATTCTACAAAGTTAGAGCCTGTGACGACTACACCTGTAGCAGCACTTAAAGAACCTTTGTTCTCATCTATCTGAGTATAAACCACGTCATCTTTCGGATCGAAGATCTCAAGGCGGGTATAAGTCGTACTCTTCCATGACATCAGATTGTAAGTCACCTTATACTTCTTACCAGCCTCCAGAGTCAGTTCATAACCGTCCAAGCTACCGTATTCAATAATACATTGGTCGGGAGTAGAATTGTTTGTACGGGTGTAGAAACCTCTTGTGAAGTCACCACCTACAGCAAATTCCTTCATGTTGGCACCTGAACCGTGAGAAGTACCCGGCTCGCGAACAGCACCGTCATAAACGATGTACCAACCTTCAGGAATACCACCCTGATTAGTAGCATTAAAGTAATCGGGTATCATCTGACGGATGGTATCATTAGGGTCAATATTCAGTTTCCCGATATTGAAGACAAGGGTTGTGTCACCAAAAAGTTCACCTCCCCAAATATCTATTTCGGGCAGGATGTTGGTTATGTGAAGAGCATATTCACCCGAAAGCAAAGGATTCACATTGGGACGCCTCAACGTTATCTTCTCTGCATACCCTGTAGCAGGTTCCACTATCAACTTTTCGCTACTTAATTCAGCAACAAGAGCAGCACAATCCACATTCTTGTCGAATGTCAGATTGAATTCTAAAATGCTGTTGGACAAATTGAATGCGCCATTCTCAGGGTCAGAAGCCATCAATGTGGGAGTAACAAAAAAGTAAGAGTAAGCATCGTAGGCTGCAGCCACATCTGAATTGTTGACAGCAACACCTGAAAAGTTCTTCACGTCACCACCTGGGCCACCACCATATGTCAGGTGATAAGCATCATCTGTAGGATTGATGAATGAAACATCTACAGACGAGCTTTCATCGATCATATCATTCATAAAGATATAGAAACGTCCGTCAGCAAAGCCTTCCACAGAAAGGACTTCAAACTCTTCACCATCAACCTTCACGTTCACACAATCATTAGGGAACATCAGACGAGGCTTGCCACAAGCCTTAACCAATGATGGGAGGTTTGTATCAAATCCAAAGTCGAGCTGAATAACATCATATGCAAACTCAGCACTTACACCATACTTATATACTTCAAAACTGAAGTTATCAAAATAAAATTCCACATCATTCGCCTTATCAACAGCCAGATTGAAAGCTATAGACCGCATCAAGTTCTCGTCCACACCAGCCTGAGCTTCTGTTATTTCATTTTCATAGAGATACGTCTGCCATTCCGTCGTAAACGTAGGTTCACCAATCATTTCATAATGGATATAGGAACCAGGTTCACCATGTGATTGAGTGGAAACCGTTACAAACTCTGATGCTTTATAATCGAATGCTATGCGATATCTGGTTCCAGCAGGAAGAGATTCAGGCAATGTAATCCAGAACTGCGTATCCCAATCATTAGAGGCACCGGCAGGCGATGTCACCATAATACCGCGAGTGCCATCCACACCTACACCGTCAACAATCGTGGCAGGAAGAATATCCATAGAGGGAGCTTCCTTGGCTACAAAACAAGAGACCTCTTCACCTTCCAAACCTCCATTGGTAAGAAGTTCTGTCCAACCGACAGGCTTGGCACCAGCAGCAGTTTCCAATTCGGCACTCTCAACCGTTACATTGGCTCCCCAATTGATTCCCTTGATAGAATGAAGATGTACAAAGCCATAATCTCTAGCTATAGCCTTTAAATCAACAGTATATACATTTCCATCCACAGACAAATATCTGTTCGTACACCAAGCATGAGTCGGCATACTAATCAGTTTTGATTCTTCGAAAGTATCACCACATTGTCCTTCATTTATCAAACGATTGATAAGGATACGGGGAGTTCCTTCAGTAACCGTCAAAATCAGCTTGGAATATGCTGTCAAATCTGCATAATTGATTACGGACGGGTCGCCATACACCGTACCTGTAGAAACCCCTACACCCCACTCACAAGGTGCATCACCTGTCTTGACGGCACTGCCGTCCCAACCGTCCCAAGCGTAGAAACCAACCTCTTGGAGAGAAATACGTTCTTGCGCATTCACATTCACCACTCCCATGACCATGAGTATGGCGAAAATACATGTTAATAGTTTCTTCATATTCTTTTGTTTTTAAAGTCAAATTCTTTATTTCTTCATTTCTTTACTTACCTCTACACGGCCATCCTGCCAAATGCGCTTGATGATGTTCAAGCCCTTGTGGGGAGCATCGGACACAGCACCTGTAGTTGAGTAATAGAGAATCTGGACATTCTCGTCGGCCTCTACACCGTCAATGCCCTTGGCACCACCTATCACGGTTGAGAGAGCATCAGCAAGAACAGTCTCTACAACATCGGTTGACACCACACGTACATTGGTGAAACCAACGTTGGCAGCACCTGTGAAACTGTCATCAGCCTTCACGGTGATAGCCATCAGAGCTTCGCCACCATGGAAGCGGCTGTTGCCCAATGAATAGGCTGCTATGCGGCCTTCCTCATTATAAGTCACTGTGTGAGAAGCGTCACCCACCATCTCTACACCTTC
>JAFXDL010000158.1 GCA_017516265.1 Bacteroidaceae bacterium | reverse complement strand
GCGAGTGTTGAATAGAAGGGTATAATCTTTGCACCCCACATAGACCTTCAGTCCAAAAGCCTTTTTACCTTTTTCCGCTTTTCTTCTACAAATACACAATCATTATCACCACCATCTGATGGCGATGTCCCGCAACAGAGTGGCGCTGGCACCGGTGGAACCTGTGTGTTGGATACCTATTCCACCGAAGGGGGTGGGGGTGATGGGAGCTTCGAGGTGCACTTCGTGTGGCAGTGTGGTGGGAGGTGTGTCGGGACGGGGAGCATCGGTAGTGACGGTGGCCGTCAGTAGGTTGCCCCGTGCCGCGAGTCGGATGGTGCAGGTGGTGCGGTAGCAGGTGGCAGAGACAGCTTCACTGATGGGCACAGCCCGACCGTCAGTATATTGCATGAGCTGGAAATCTACGGCACGGTCGTTCTTCGTGGTGCGCACGATGCGGAGGGCATAGCCCGTGAGGGTGTGGGTATCAAACTTGATGGCCACATCCATGTATTGCCCTGTGGCACTGCCGAAGCCCTGTCCGGCTGTCTTGCAGGGTGCTACGCGGAGGGTCAGTTCCATGTCTCCGCTGTGACTCTGCACGGGAGTGTATAGCAAGCGTGCACCGCGTGTGCCCTGCATCAGTCCGCTGAGGGCTGCAGCCCCGTCTATGCCACGGCCGTAGTACCAGGGATTGCGCTGGGTGTTGGGTTGCCAGTCATACTCGTGGGTATCCAGTGGTTTGTAGGTATCCAGTGTCCAGAATCCCGGGTGGATGACAGTCTGTCGCACGGTGGGGAGTTGTGTGAAGTCGGTGTAGAGCGAGTCGGTACGCTCCCCTGTTACCTTGATAGGTTCGCCGGTGGTCAGCATGGCGATGGTGCCATAGGGGCTTCGGGGTGTCTTTGGGGCAAGGGTGGCGCGGATGTAGTATCCGTTGTCGGCTGCAGTGAGGCGGTAGGTGTCCAGTGGCTCCAGGGTATTTGATGTGGCTACGGGTATTCCGTTCTCGCCCTGTGGCCCAGTGCATCGCAACCAAGTGATGCGCGAGTGGTCGGCTCTTCCCTGCAGGTCCAGTGTGTAGTGCAGTTGCATCAGGTCTCCTTCACGGGTGAGGGTGGGGGCGATGAGGAGTGCAGGCGGTGGAAGTTGGCGTGGACGCACGGTGATGACGCAGGCCGCTTCCAGTCCTGATGGGTGTAGGGCTACCAGTTGCAGCTTCACGGGCTCTTCACCATTGTTGCATCCCGTCACGGTCAGTCGTCCGTCGGGCTGTTCGTCCAGGGCTATGCAGGTAGGATCTTCGCCTCGGACAATCCATTCGATGTCTTTTGCCGGCATGGCATCCTTGGGACTTTGGCCGAAGCAGAGAGCGGTGGCGGTCAGTGTCAGTGGTTCGCGTCCTGTCTCCAGCGTGTGATGGCGGTGACTCAGGCTGAGACCTACAGGGCGGCCCGTATGTTCCTGCAGTTCCGCGGGCTGTGCAGCGGGGTTCCATCCGTCGGTGCTGCCGAGCAGGTTGCGTAGGTTATACACAATGGTGTCTCCCACAGCCCTGGGGGTGAAGTAGCTCTTCGGTACTTTGATGCGGAAGGCTTCGAGCGCCTTTTTCCCCGTCAAATCTACGGTCAGGTGAGGCTTGGAACGGTCGATAAGGAGAGGTTTGCCATCTTGAGTGAGGTTATACTGGTAACTGCGTTGGTCGTCCGTGGGATCCTGTGTCCAGTTAATGACCACATAAGGATGCTCACAAGTCCAGCGGCAATCTATCATCGTGACGGGGCTTCCGGCTTTCACCAGATATTGCTTTCCGCGAGTCAGTGCGTGCAGGTCACAATCGAGGAATACCGCTCCTGTGCCCTGTGTGTTGTAGAAGGGTTTCCCGCTGAACAGTTTGAAGCGGCACTGGTGATAGACTCCCGTACCGCAGAGGGCATCGTCGGTACACTCAAAATAACAATTCTCAAAGAAGGTACGTCGTGCTCCGACCAACGGGCAAGTGTTCAGTCGGCTGATGAAGTGGCAGTTCCGTGCTGCAATGCGGTCTCCCTGACAGATGGCCAACTGTGCTTGTACGATGGCCTGTGCTCTTCGCGGGCGGCTCAGGGCAGGGTTGGGACTGTAGATAAGGTCGGTGTTGCAGTAGTTTCCCAGTGTCAGGTTCTCCAGCATGATGTCCTCACCGGTAATGTGCAGCATGGTGAAGTTGCCCACGGCACCTTGTGTCTGTCCCCGGTTGCAGGCCAGTATGGTGTGTGTAGGGTCGTCGCTGAGGCCGATAAGCCGTGTATGTCCCAGTTCCACTTTCAGTCCGTAGGGTATTCCTTCGCCCTTTAGTGGGCGGCGTACAGCGGGGTCGTCAGGGTCGTCCATCCAATAGACCCAAGGGGATATGTAGATGCTTAAGGGATGCTCCTCGGTGAAGAGTTCCTCCATCACTGTCAGGTGGATGCTGTCAACGGCCAGCATGGCATCTTTCACCGTGCGGAATACATTTCCTCCGGCCAGTTCCTCGGACGAAGCATCGGGACGTACAAGCCAAGTGTGTGTGCCGGTCTGCAATTCCTTTCCCTTATAGTTGAAGGTCGCATGATACACAGTGTCAATGAATGAGATGTCACTCACTTCCGCTCCATCGGATGTCATCCGGAAAGTATGAGCCTGTGTGACGGCAACGATTGCCAGCATGAATTGCAAAACAAATGATTTCTTCATAGCTAATAGATTTAAGTGATGTGTAAAATAGTAGGTTGTATAAATCACTAAATAAGATGAACAACCAGACAGAAGATAAGATGCATCATTTCCGCATCTTCTTATATATAGGTATAAAGACAAGTGCGCCCGAAATGACGAGCGAAAGGATAAGCGGTCCGTCGATACGCGGTGCACCGACGAGTATCAGGCTGCAGAGCAGTACCCAACAGATGATGAGCAGAAGGGCTTGTGTGCGGGACACGGTTTATGAGTACGAATTACAGATTTATAATGTGGAGGGTGTGTCGGAATGTTCCATCATTTACGATGTACCATCCGCTGTAGTCCGGGCGGTATTTTGCGGACAAAAACCGCCACATTGGGAACTACGGGAATGGTACATTGTAAATGGTAAGTGGTACATGCTATTATTCTTTCATCTTCTTTGCCACCAAGGCATCGATGACAGCCACGGCGGTGGTGTTCACGATGTCACGAACAGAGCTTTCGATATCGGTGAAGTGGATGGGCTTGTTCAGTCCCATTTGGATGGGGCCGATAATCTCAGTGTCGCCACTCATGGCCTGAATGAGCTGGTAGGCTGAGTTGGCCGAGCTGAGGTTGGGGAATACCAGTGTGTTCACCTCCTGTCCCTTCAGTCGGGTAAAGGGATATTTGGCATCGCGCAGCTTCGTATTCAGAGCAAAGTTCACCTGCATTTCACCATCAATGGCCAAATCGGGATATTCGCGCTGCATGTGGTCAACGGCCTCGTGCACTTTGGCCGGGCTTCCCTCAGGGTCGGAACCGAAGTTACTGTAGCTGAGCATAGCCATCACGGGAGTGTGGTTGAAGAAACGCACCGTCTTGTCTGCCAGTCGGGCCACGTCAATAAGTGTATCAGTGTCCGGGTGGCGGTTGATGAGTGTGTCTGCCAGGAAGAATGTACCCTTCTTGCTGTTGAGGATGTGCATGGTTCCGAAGTGTTTGAATCCGGGTTGGATACCGATGACCTCCTTGGCAACCTTGATGGTATTGCTGTACTTGGTGTAGAGTCCGGTGATGAAGGCGTCGGCTTCGCCAGTCTCTACCATCATCATACCGAAGTAGTTGCGCTCGAACATCTTGTCGTTAGCCTCTTGGAAGTTGGCACCTTCACGGGCACGCTTCTCTGCCAGTATGCGGGCATAGCGCTCGCGGCGTGGGGCTTCGTCGGGATGTCTCAGGTTTACGATCTCTATACCCTCCAGGCTGAGGTCGAGTTCCTTGGCCAGTTTGGTGATGGCTTCGTCATTGCCCAATACGATGGGGTGGCAGATACCTTCAGCCTTAGCTTCTACGGCAGCCTTCAGCATGTTGGGATGGATACCTTCGGCAAATACCACGCGCTGGGGGTTGCGGCGGGCAGTCTCGCGCAGTTGGCGTGTGAGCTGGCTTTCCTGTCCCATCAGTTCGCGCAGATGCTGGCGGTAGGCAGCCCAGTCTTCGATAGGCTTGCGGGCCACACCGCTATCCATTGCAGCCTTTGCTACGGCCATGGATACTTCGGTGATGAGACGTGGGTCAACGGGTTTGGGAATGAAGTAGTCGGGGCCGAAGGTGAAGTTGTTCACATGATAAACCTCGTTCACCACATCGGGCACAGGCTGTTTGGCCAGTGCGGCAATGGCATGGACGGCTGCCAGTTTCATCTCTTCGTTGATGGCTGTGGAAGCCACGTCGAGTGCACCACGGAATATATAGGGGAATCCGATAACGTTGTTGATCTGGTTGGGATAGTCGCTGCGTCCGGTGGACATCAGTACATCGGGACGGGCGGCCATGGCATCTTCATAAGAGATTTCCGGCACAGGGTTTGCAAGGGCAAACACGATGGGATGGTCGGCCATGGAGCGCACCATGTCCTGGCTGAGCACGTTACCCTTGGACAGGCCGAGGAACACATCGGCATCGCGCACAGCCTCTTCCAGCGTGTTGATGTCGCGGCGGTCGGTTGCAAAGTAACGCTTCATCTCGTTACCCGGACGGTCCAACCCTTCACGGTCGCTACGGATGACACCTTTGGAGTCAAGCATGACAATGTTTTGGTGTGAAGCACCCAGTGCCTCATAAAGTTTGGTGCATGAGATGGCTGCCGCTCCGGCACCATTCACCACAATCTTTACATTTTCAATCTTCTTGCCAGCCACTTCCAAGGCATTCAGCAGTCCGGCACTGGATATGATGGCGGTGCCGTGCTGGTCATCGTGCATCACGGGGATGTCCAGTTCTTCCTTCAGACGGCGTTCGATTTCAAAGCACTCAGGAGCCTTGATGTCTTCCAGATTGATACCTCCGAAGGTGGGGGCGATGGCTTTCACGGCCTCAATGAACTTGTCAGGGTCTTTCTCGTTGACCTCGATGTCAAACACATCAATACCGCCATAGATTTTGAACAGCAAGCCTTTACCCTCCATCACAGGTTTTCCGGCCATGGCACCGATGTCACCGAGTCCAAGGACAGCCGTACCGTTTGAAATTACAGCTACCAAGTTACCTTTTGCTGTATATTTATAGGCATCCTGAGGATTCTTCTCAATTTCCAGACACGGTTCGGCCACACCTGGGGAGTAGGCAAGCGAAAGGTCTGTCTGTGTACTGTACGGTTTGGTGGGTACGACCTCAATCTTACCCGGCTTGCCTTGTGCATGATAGGCAAGAGCAGCTTCTTTTGTAATCTTCACCATCGTTTTTATTGTTATTCTGTTATCAAACTTCGTTGTTTTATGAAAAATTGCTGCAAAGGTACGGCTATTTTTTGGAATAGCAAAGGGCAAATGGTAGTTTTAGTAACAAAATGAGAATCTATTGTGTTCGCACACAATGTCTGTTCCTTGTGTTTTTGGATAAAATTGTTGGTGGGTAGGTCACTTCCTGCGTCCGAAATTGAATCCGGCATAGACGTGCAGGACGCCAAAGTTGTCCGTCAAGGCAAAGTTTTTCTGATTATATTGATAGACATGTGACACCGAAGAGATGCCGGCAAAGAACTTGTTGTTGTTGTACACCAAGCCGGCTCGGGTGATGAAGTCCAGATTGAACTTGTCCGTGAAACCGTTGTAGTCAGGCTTCTCTACCTTGATGTCCGAGGCTTTATAAGCCACAGCGGGGGTCAGTGCTACGGCCAACAGCCAGTTCTTGGCAAACACCCAGTTGAATGCATAGCCAAAGTTGATGTTGAAGTCGGTATATTTGACGTGGCGGAACTTCAGGTCATCGCTCAGTGTGGTCTGGATTTCCAGTGGCAGTCGTGTGTGGTCAAAGTCAAGGCTGTGCCGCGACCAGGATACGCCTGCCACCAGTGTGCCCCTGCTGACCTTCTGCACCGTTGTCTGGGCATAGGCGGCAGGGTAGGAGAAGTGGTCATTGTTGAACACGTAATAGACATTGAACCCCAATGATTTGACGGCAATACCTTCGAAGTCGAAGCCACGGAAGTTGTATTTCTCTTCATCGTGGTAGAAGCCGCTGGTAGAGCGTATCTTGAAGTCATTACCTGTGCGGCGGTAAAAGAGGTCTCCTCCAATCTTCTGTCCGTATAAGTTGATGAGGTATTCGCTCTTCTTGTCCGACCCTTTGCGGTTGTCGAACAGTTCGCTCATGTTTACCGACAGTCCCAAGAATAGACCATGCCAACCAAAGTAAGCTCCCAGATGATAGCTGTGGTCGGGGGCAAAACGCAGTTTCTGTGGCGTTTCGCCACGGGTACTTCGTATCGTATAGCTGGCAAAGTCGGCACTGTGCTGCATCATCAGGGTATAGTAGAACTTTGACGGAGATATGTAGGTGGTGTCGTAGCTGTACGTATCGAGGTACCACAGTAAAAAATCGTAGGCTTTCACGAAGATATTCTTCCGTTTCCCCTTGACTTCAGTTGAGTCAGTTTGGACGGTATTTGTAGAGTTGGCAGGTATCTCTTGAGCCAAGGTTTGCATGGGACAGGTTGACAGGACAGACAACAGTATGCCGATGACATACGTATGCCATCGGCCGTAGGAGTGGGGTGTCTTTATGTCTGTAGCCATACCTTATACCTTATTATATATACCTTTTATATATACCGGTTTCAGATTTTTCCCAGAATCTTATCCATGACCCAGTTGGTAGGTGTGGCACTGATGTTGTCGCAGGTGCATACGCCCCGCTTTTGCAGGTGCTCTACTACGGATTTTATGAGAGGCAGTTGGACACACGGCGGGTTGGGGATGTCGAATGTCTGCACACCTTGTTCGTTGTGTAGTACAATAGGTTCAAAGGTGAAAACCGAAAAACGTATCATCCCCTGGTCACCAATGATTTCAATGGCATCTTCCTTGGCCGACTCGTGAGCCACAAAACACCATGACCCTGAACCTGGAAGTCCGTTCTCGAACTGAAAGCTGGCACTCAGGGTGTCTTCCACTTCGTACAGCCCGCCTCTGTTGCTGGTGTATCCCTGTGCATGCAGGATGACACCGAACATATCCTGTAGCAGGTCCAACTGGTGGGGAGCCAGGTCGTAGAAGTAACCGCCACCTGAGATGACTGGCAATACGCGCCAAGGGAGGTGCTGGCTGTTGTAGTCCAGTGCGCGGGGTGGTTGGGCAAAGTGTATCTGCACATTGATGACGTTGCCGATGGCACCTTCGCTGATGAGCTGTTTCACTTTCTGGAAGTAGGGGAGGTAGCGGCGGTAGTAGGCCACAAAACAGGGGACTCCAGTCTGTTCACTGATGCGGTTGATGCGGGCACAGTCCTCATAGCTTGCAGCCATAGGCTTTTCGATGTAAGCAGGTTTTCCTGCCCGCATGGCCATGATGGCAAAGGTGGCGTGTGACGAAGGTGGTGTGGCTATATAGACGGCATTCACTTGCGGGTCGTCCACCAGTTCCTGGGCATCGGTGTACCACTTGCTGATGCCGTGGCGTTGGGCATACGACTTGGCTTTCTCGGCGTTGCGGCTCATGACGGCCACTACACTGGAACCTTCTACTTGGCTGAAAGCCGGACCACTTTTCTTTTCGGTGGCTTCACCACATCCGATGAAGCCCCACTGTATCGTATTCATTTATCGTATTTCTGAATTATCTGTTCTGAATTTAAGTTTGGCGAACTCTCCTTATCTGTTCCCCTTTGTCTCCCCATGTCTCATTATCCATGCATTGAGGCTGTCCAGCAGTGCTGGCGATTGGGCACTGACAATCCATGAATAGAATTGGTTGAGACTGACCGGCAGGCTTGTGTCCAACTGGGGGTACTGGTGGATATGGGCATTCACCACATGCTCTTCGCACACAGCATAGCAGATGTCGCCATGAGCCACCAGGGCCATCAGTTGCTCTGAACCATACTGGGGAATCTCCTTGATGTGGATGCTGTCTCCTATTTCCTCCATCAGGTGATGGATGCGTTGCTTGGCTGGTGAGCCTTGCGGGATACAAAGTTCCCTGCCTGCCAAATCTATCTGGCTCTTCAGGTGCGGACAGAGTGTGTCGTTCACCTCCTCCTTGCGCTGGATGATGATTTGTCTGTCAACGGTGACTGGGTGTGTATGGCGCAGGACACTGTCGTCATAGAGGGTCAACGGACGTCCACTGGCTATCAGGTCACATGCGCCGTCCCTCAACAGTTTGTCTTGTTTCTGCAGGTCCATTTCGGGGATGAGTTCCAATGTCAGACCGTGCTCCTCGGCAAATTGTTTGATGAGTTGGTAATGAAAACCCTCCATGTCTCCTTCGTCATTGACATGAAGTGAGGTAGGGCCATACCCGATGGCTACGCGCAGGACACCTTCGCTTTGGATGTCGGCATAGTCGCGCCGGTTGTTGGCACTTTCTTTTGACGGTCTCATCAGCACCGATGCAACGGCAATGATGATTCCGATGATGAGGTATTTCCTATAACGCATCTCCTTGTTGGGTTAAAGTTTAAAGTTCAAGGTTCAAAGTTCAATACCAAGGTCGTTGTTCTTTGGGGTTCCTGAGTTTTTTTGAACCTTGAACCTTAAACCTTGAACCTTGAACTTTGCACCTCTTGTCCCTCCTCTCCTGTTCCTAATCGAAGAAGTTCCATGAGAGTCCGAGTTGCAGGGTACGTGGGTTGATGGGGTAATGGGGAGCCAGAAAGTAGTTCGAGTCGCCCAATCCTTGGTTCACGTGGTACATCATCACATAGAAGCGGGTACGCTTGAGGTGTGCATTGATATAGACATTCACAAAGGGATAACCGCCTATCTCCACCTTGTCCGCCTGGTTCTGTTGTACGAACTGTCCCAAGGCCGGGGCATAGTCAGGAGCCGTGTATTTGGTGAAGAATCGTACGTCGGCTCCCAGTTGCATGCTCAGCACCTTGGCCAGCTTGAATTGCAGGTAGAGGTTGTGGTAGAGCGACAAGTCGGGCAGGGGCAGTACGGTGTTGTTGCTCGATTTCTGATACGTCACCTCGTTGTCCAAATGGAGGATACCCAGTTTGAAGTCCTGGTTCAGACGTGCCGTGAACACCTGTATGTTGTCTGAGCACTGGGCCACATTGATGGCATTGGCGTATGATTTCACTTCGCCCTTGTCGTTCAGTAGCGGTTGGCTGGCGTTGGCAAAGTAGGTATAGTTCTTGATGTTCTCCACTCCGGCACGCAGGCGTGTGCGGGTCTTGTCGATGGTGAGTCCTCCTTCGATGCGGGTGCGGAAGATTTTGTCCAGGTCGTCATTGTCCCACCAGTAGTGGTGCGAGTGGTAGTGCCGGAAGTAGAAGGCCGGGTTCAGGTTCTTCATGTAGGCATGTACGTCCAGTCGGACCGTGTCCTTGAAGAGTCGGAAGTTGAGGTCGCCCCGTCCTTCGATGCTGAATTGTCCCAGATCCTCACCGGCAATCACCGTTTCTCCCGTCACGTCGTAGTGCAGCGTGTGTCCCTGTGTACGCAACAGACGTCCGCCCACGGTCAATACGTTTTCCGTGTATTGCTTCCGGTATTCCCGCTTGCTTCCTGCCAGTGTGTCGGGAAGTCCGAAGCGGCGGTATTCGTGGGTGATGAATGCCGTCAGTCCTGCCTGTGCCCATTTGCTGAAACCCTCTTGGGTGGCAATGGCCAGGGTGTTCTTGACGGAGAGGTAAGTGGTCTTGTCCAGCGAGTCGTAGGGCATGTAGTCGTGCAGATAGTATCCGCTCGGCTCCTTGTAGGCTATGAAACTGTGCTCGTTGGTGCTCACCTCGGCCGTATGGATAAAGCTGGTGACAGGCACGAATACCCTGTCTGCCACGGTCGTCGAGTCCGTAGCAGAGGCTTTTGCATCAGTGCTCTGCTTGGTTTGTGTGGTGTCGGGCTCCACATCGCGGTAGAATCCCAGGTTGTAGCGGTGTGTCAGGTAGATGTTCCAGTTCTCATTCCTGTTCCAAGCCCTGTCCATCAGTGTCGGGATGTTTTCGGGCGAGTAGGTACGTTCTCCCTCGGCCATAGCCAGCGGGTCGGTGATGTACCGGTCGTCGGTGATACCTCCGTTCTCGGCCTGCTTCATGTGGTAGCGGCTCCCGAGGAGGTATGCCTGGTAGCGTTCGCCCCGATAATAGGAATAGATGCTGGCATTGAACAGCGAGACGGACTGGCTGTTGTACTGTCCGCGTCCGTAGAGATAGTCAGCCAGGAAACCAAAACCGAAGCGCTTGTTGGCATTCACGGCAAAGTAAGCCTTGAAGTGGTCGTCGCCCGTCAGCTTGTCGCCGGCGCTGTAGTAGCTCAGGTTGGTATAGGGCGACTTGGTGTCTGTGAAACGGAACTGGTCGGGTTTCAGGTAGAACATGCTATAGACATCGGTGAAGAACAGTTGGCTTCGCTCTTCGCGGTCAAAGAAGATGCGCGACAGGCGTGGCGAGCCTAAGTTGCCCAAGTGGTTGTATTCGCCCAAAATGCCTTCGGTCAGGTGGTCATTCTGGTAGTAGTGCCACATCGTATCTACGGGAGTCGGGCGCACGTCACCGAATCGTGGCGAGAGTGTCCACTGGTTCAGGTCCACTGGCACGTCCGTCACCTCCTTGTTGTTCCCGTTTTGTTTGGCCCGGTTGCGGTCTTCCTCGGTCATGTTGTTGCCCAAGTCGTCACCGATACCCATCGAGTTGGTTCGGTTATTGGTAATGCGTTGCTGTCCCCACATAGTGGAGGCGGTCGCCATGATGATGGTCAGAAAAAATACAAGTCGCTTCATATCGGCTGCAAATTTAGGGAAAAAACTCGGTTTACGTGCGTATATTAAGTATAATTTGTAGATTTTGCAGTGTTAAAGGGGCATGCGTCCGCTCTGCCGGTTAGCGGTTGGTGCCCTGTAAACTCTTGGCTTCAGCCACCCACAAAGTTAGCTTCGTGGCTAGCTGAAGTTAGTTTTGTGAAGACTCATACACTGATAGGTAGAAAGAGCGGTTTGGTTGGACAATTGTTCGGGAAGTGGACTTTTGTTGTATTGATTCTGTTAATGTCGGTTAAAAAAGTGTTCTTTTTGTTTCGTTTTGTGTGTTATTTGTCGCATAGGTGATGAATTCTTTGTAATTTTGCACCCTCAATTAGTAATGAATATAGAGTAAATGTCTCCTTTGTTTTGCAAAATGATGCATGGGGGAGTGAATGTCGATTTAAAGTAGAAATTTTGGTTCTTGATTTTGCATTAAATATAATCAAGACGTTGAAGAGTGCGTTCAGCGTCTCTGTTTTATTTTTGTTGATCATTGCAAGCAGCTGCTCCGATGAAGAGAGCATCTATGGACGTTTGTCATCCGACGAACTTGTGCCTGCAATAACCAATGGCTATATTTCCGTGTCTATATCAGCTAATGGCAATTACGAACATACGCGTGCCGCAGGTCCCACAGGTCCCATGGGAGGCGAAGAGGGCAACGGACGCGAGGATGCCTTTGAGAACGAATACCAGATAAACAACCTTACCGTCTTGGTGTACAGTGGAGACATCAGTTCCTCCGATGCCACCATTACCAAAGCCTTTTATTTCCCCTATCCGTTAGGCACGTATGTCGATGGCACGTCGCCCGTGCAGAAAGTATATACATTCACCCAACCTATAGATAATTTGGAGGGAATAGATGAGAATACCTCCTATCACCTCATTGCCGTATGCAACGCTGGTGATGACCTTTCGTTATTGGAGGGAGAGAAAATCTCCGTTGTCCGTGACCAGCTGATTACCAATGTCTGCTCCTCCGGAAGGACCGACTTTGTGATGTCCTCAGAGAATGACGGGGCTACCATCAAGTTTGATTTCTCTGAGAGTAACATCGTCGAGCCAAGCGCCCCCATCGTGGTCGAACGCCTGGCTGCACGTATTGACTTTGAGACAGATAAACAATATAATGAGACGGACGGCGGGTATTACGAATATGACGTAGAAGGCCCTTCGGGTGACAAATTCCGCCTGCGCTCCATTCAGGTGAAGAACAAGTTGACATCCGGCACGTATCTGATTAAACGGGTGACGGAGGGCACGGAAATCGGTGGAGAAGTCGTATTCCTTGGCGATGAAACGGAAGATGCAAACGTAGATGGCAAGGCCACCAACTATGTGCTCGACCCGTGGACTAAGGGGAAGACCTCACCGATGCCTGAAGGACTGACCTATGAATCCACAGATTTCCTTTCCGTACAACCCGTCATTGCTGGAAAGAACTATTTCATCCTCGACTATACGATGGAGAACACCCTGCCCGTAGATGCTCCGTTGGCCACCTATGCCACCGCCCTTGTCTTCAAGGGAGATTATGTGGCATCAAATGAAGAGACAAGGGAAGGGGTGGAATATACCTACTACATCCGCCATAGTGACCCCGAGAATGCGGTGGATGCAGGAGGTGAAGTCCATTGCATGAAGTACGGCATTGTGCGAAACACCATCTATCGTGTGAAGATAACGAAGGTCAATCCCATGGACGTAAGCACAGAGAATGCGACCCTCTCCCTCCAAATCAAGGTGAAGAACTGGAAGAAGACCGACCATGTCGAGATTGTGATGTGACGACACTATGTGAAAGCCTCGATGCCTGAGTGCCGACAACAATATACTACAGATTATGAACATACTGAAGAACCTCCCCATACTCCTGCTGCTCCTCATCATGGCAGCTTGCTCTTCGGATACCGATGCAACATTGTCCGAAGAGGGAACCCCCGTCCGTGTCACCTTGCGCCTCTCTGTGGCCGGCAATGATGCCACACGGGCCGATGCTGTGCTTGACCCCGACACAAACGCCAGGGCTGACGAGATGATGAAGAACTGGAAAGTCATTGTGGCTGATGCCAGTGATAAGGTAGTAGCCACTTTTGCAGAAGAAAATTTGGATAATCTAGAGACGGACGAAGTGACACAGCCTGTGACACTCATCAAGGGAAGCACCTATCACTTCTACTCCTTTGCCAACCTGTCGTGGACAGACTTGGGCTTTACTGATGCGCCTGTTGCAGACACAGATGTCTCAGCCTTGAACACCCGCACCTTCTCCATCAACGGTAATGATTTCAATTCCGCTTCCTCTTCAGGCATTCCCATGAGCAACAGGCAGACCTATACGGTGAAGGGAGAAGCCGATGAATCCTTCGACCTCATCGTTGTGCGCATGTTGGCCAAGATGGAGTTTCGGTTTACCAACGCCACCACTTCTGCACTTACGGTCACAGGTATCACCCTTTCAGATATCACTCCTAATGTAGCGAATAACATCTGCCTGCTCCCCGCGTATCAGACGGGTGAGAACCTGAACGGCCCTGACGATATGGCTGCAGGCGACCTGATTCCCAATCTGCCCACAAGTGTCACTAAAGCAAACTTTACCAAAGAGGTCAATCTGTCTGTAGGGACCAATGCTGAAGAGACCATAACTACCACCTTTTACCTCAACGAAAGCCAAGTGGCGAAGGACACTTATCCCGGCTATTTCGTCATCACCCTTTCCGTAAGCAAAGGCGGAGGCACGTCCGTTGAGCAACGTTACGCCCTGCTCTCTTGGAAAGAGATTGCACGCAACGACTACTGCACAATCCCCATCAGACTCGATGACTACAGCCTCGAAATCATCCCTTATGACTTCCCCGCCATAGGTGTCTATCCCGCATCGGTAAGGGAAGAGGACGGAAAGTTCACCTGCACCTTCCATGC
>JAFXDL010000157.1 GCA_017516265.1 Bacteroidaceae bacterium | reverse complement strand
GCCGCCTCGGTGGAAGCGTATATTGATTGTATAAATAAGTTTAAGTGACAAAAAAATGAAAAGTTTATTTGATAAGATATGGGACGCCCATGTTATTTTGGATATCCCTGACGGCCCTACCCAACTTTACATTGACCGCCTCTATTGCCACGAGGTGACAACACCGCAGGCATTCGACACGTTGAGAGACAAGAATATACGCGTATTCCGTCCCGAGCAGGTGGTGGCTATGCCCGACCATAACACACCGAGCGACCAACAGGATCGCATTGATGACCCCGTAGGGCGCAAGCAGGTGGAGACATTGGCCAAGAATTGTGCCGAGTTTGGCATCCGCCACTTTGCCATGGGAAGCAAGGACAATGGCATCATCCATGTGGTAGGCCCTGAAAAGGCACTCTCGTTGCCGGGCATGACCATCGTGTGTGGTGACTCGCATACCTCTACCCACGGCGCCGTAGGTGCCATCGCTATGGGTATAGGCACCAGTGAGGTAGCTCAGGTGTTGGCTTCACAAACCATCCTGCAAAGCAAACCCAAGACAATGCGCATCAACATCGAGGGGACACTTCCCGAGGGCACTACCGCCAAAGATGTGGCACTCTACATCATGGCACAAATGACCACATCGGGTGCTACAGGTTATGCCGTGGAGTATGCCGGCTCCACTGTGCGCAACATGAGTATGGAGGGACGCCTGACACTCTCAAATCTCAGCATCGAGATGGGTAGCCGTGCCGGGCTTATCGCTCCCGACGAGATTACTTTTGAATATCTCAAGGGACGCGAATATGCCCCTAAAGGCGAAGCTTGGGACAAGGCCGTGGAGGAGTGGAAGCAACTCTACTCCGACCCCGACGCGGTGTTCGACAAGGAAGTGACCTATCGTGCCGAAGACATTGCCCCACGCATCACCTACGGCACCAATCCCGGTGCAGGTATTGCCATTGACAAGTGCATCCCCACACTGGATGAAGTGGCCGAAGCTGACAAAGACCAATTCCTTGCCATGCTTGATTATATGCAATTCAAACCCGGGCAGAAACTTGAAGGTACTCCCGTTGATTATTGCTTCCTCGGTGCTTGCACCAACGGACGTATCGAAGACTTCCGCGCCTTCGCTTCTGTGGTGAAAGGCAAGAAGAAAGCCCCCAATGTGGTGGCTTGGCTCGTGCCCGGCTCATGGCTCGTGCGCCAACAGATTATCGACGAAGGCATCGACAAGATATTGGAAGAGGCCGGCTTCGAATTGCGCCTGCCCTCATGCTCATCGTGTCTGGCCATGAACCCTGACAAAGTGCCTGCAGGCAAGCTCTCCATCTCGACCAGCAACCGCAACTTTGTAGGTCGGCAGGGGCCTGGCGCACGCACCATTCTTGCCTCTCCGCTTGTAGTGGCGGCAAGTGCGATAACGGGAAAAATCACAGATCCAAGACCCACCCAACCCTCTCTGTGAGGGAGGGCTTACAAAACCACGAGAATATACAGAAATAAATCTATTAACAATATAATATCTGCCCACATTACCACGTTGTCGGTAAGTCCTCCCTCATAGGGAGGATTTAGGTGGGTCTCCCAATATGAAACAGAAATTTGACATCATACAGTCAACCTGCATACCTATTCAGATTGACAACTGTAATACAGACCTCATCATACCGGCCCGCTACCTGGCCAGTACCACACGCGACCCGCAATTCTTCGGTGATGCCTTTATGCATGACCTGCGCTACGATGCTGACGGCCGTCCCGTAGCTGACTTTGTGATGAACCGCCCCGAGTATAGCGAAACACCGCGACAGGGCATACACGAGATTATCATCGGCGGACAAAACTGGGGTTCAGGCTCCAGCCGCGAACATGCCGCTTGGGCCATTGCCGGCTATGGTGTGCGCGTGGTCATCAGCAGTTCGTTTGCCGATATCCACCGCAACAACCAGCTCAACTGCTTTGTACTTCCAGTCATCGTAAGCAAGGACTTCCAACAAGAACTGTTCGACACCGTAACCGCTAACCCGCAAGCAGAAGTAAAGGTGGACATATCCAATCAGACCGTCACCAACCTTGCCACAGGCCATAGCGAGACATTCGAAATCAACAGTTACAAAAAATATTGTCTGATGAATGCATTGGATGACATCGATTTTCTGTTGGAGAATAAGGATAAAATAGAGAAGTTTGAGAAGGAGACCCACCCTAACCCTCCCTGTGAGGGAGGGAATTAAGAACAATCACGATTCCCAAATGAACAAAAATATACAGAATAGAGATACGTCATCTTACTCCCTCCCTCGCAGGGAGGGACGGGGTGGGTCTTTCATAGAAATAATGGACACCACCCTGCGCGACGGGGAGCAAACGAGCGGTGTGAGCTTTGTGCCACACGAAAAGTTGATGATTGCCCGTTTGCTGCTGGAGGAGGTGAAGGTTGACCGCATAGAGGTGGCTTCTGCCCGCGTGTCAGACGGTGAATTTGAGGCTGTCCGCATGATTTGCGACTGGGCGGCACGGCGCGGTGTGATTGACCGTGTGGAAGTGTTGGGCTTCGTTGATGGCGGCACCTCATTAGAGTGGATCCGTCAAGCTGGCGGACGAGTGGTAAACCTGCTGACGAAAGGCTCACTCCGCCATTGCCAGCACCAATTGAAAAAGACACCTGAGGAACATATAGCCGACATCATCCGCACGGTGGAAAAGGCCGAAGCAATGGACATTTCCGTCAACCTCTATCTGGAGGATTGGAGCAACGGCATGAAGAATTCGCCTGAATATGTATTCCAAATGGTGGACGCACTGAAGGACCTGCCCATCCGCAGATTCATGTTACCCGACACTCTGGGCGTACTCAACCCTCTGCAGGTCATCGAGTTCATGCGCAAAATGCGCAAGCGCTACCCCACCCTGCACTTCGACTTCCATGCACACAACGACTACGACCTGGCCATCAGCAATGTGCTGGCCGCTGTGCTCAGTGGTAGCCAAGGCATACATACCTCGGTGAACGGCCTTGGCGAACGATGCGGAAACGCTCCACTCGCCAGCGTGCAGGCCATTCTGAAAGACCACTTCAACGCACAGACCTCCATTGACGAAAGCAAACTGAACGAAGTGAGCCGCATCGTGGAGTCGTACAGCGGTGTGAGTATCCCGACAAACAAACCCATCGTGGGCGAAAGTGTCTTCACCCAAGTGGCAGGCGTACATGCCGATGGCGACAACAAGGACAACCTCTACTGCAATGACCTGCTGCCCGAACGCTTCGGACGCAAGCGCGAATACGCTCTTGGAAAAGCCAGCGGAAAAGCCAACATCCGCAAGAATTTGGAGGAATTGGGACTCGAACTGAGCGAAGAGGCAATGAAGAAGGTGACCGACCGCATCATCGAACTAGGCGACAAGAAGGAGCAGGTGACACAGGAAGACTTACCTTATATAATAAGCGATGTCCTGAAGCACGACATCCAGGAAGACCGCGTCCGGCTGAAGAGCTACTTCGTCAACCTCGCCTACGGGCTCAAACCCATGGCTACCGTGAAGATTGAAATCAACGGACAAGAGTACGAGGAAAACTCAAGCGGTGACGGACAATACGATGCTTTCGTGCGCGCATTACGCAAGATATATAAAGTAACGCTGAACCGTCCCTTCCCCATGCTGACCAACTATGCCGTCACCATCCCCCCCGGCGGACGCACCGATGCATTCGTGCAGACGGTCATCACATGGAGCCACGAAGGAAAGGTCATCCGCACCAGAGGCCTCGATGCCGACCAGACGGAGGCTGCCATAAAGGCCACCATCAAGATGCTGAATCTGATAGAAGAGACCCTCCCCACAAAGGACTCTCCCCTACCCCCTCCTAAGGGAGGGGAGTAGATAGTCTGACAATCCAACCTGAGTTCTTAAAGCAAAAGTATTTAACAACAGATGTATAACCATTAATAAACATGACCCATACATCCTACTCCCCTCCCTTGGGAGGAGCGAGGGGGAGGGGCCTCTAATTTTATGGATTTCAAAATTGCAGTGTTGGCCGGTGACGGTATCGGCCCCGAAATATCCGCCGTAGGTGTGGATGTAATGACCGCCGTATGTGAGAAGTTCGGACACAATGTGAGTTACGAATATGCCATCTGTGGCGCACACGCCATTGATGAAGTGGGCGACCCTTTCCCGGAAGAGACCTATCAGGTGTGCAAACGTGCCGATGCGGTGCTCTTCTCTGCCGTAGGCGACCCGAAATTTGACAACGACCCCACGGCTAAAGTGCGCCCTGAACAAGGCTTGCTGGCCATGCGCAAAAGATTGGGACTCTTTGCCAACATCCGCCCCGTACAGACATTCAAGTGCCTTATCCACAAGTCTCCCCTACGTGCCGAATTGGTGGAGAATGCCGACTTCATCTGCATCCGCGAACTGACGGGTGGCATGTACTTTGGCGAAAAGTATCAGGACGACGAAAAGGCTTACGACACCAACTACTACACCCGTCCGGAGATTGAGCGCATCCTGAAGGTTGGCTTCGAATATGCCATGAAGCGCCGCAAGCACCTCACCGTAGTGGATAAGGCCAATGTGCTCGCCTCGTCGCGTCTGTGGCGCAAGATTGCCCAAGAGATGGCTCCGGAGTATCCCGAAGTGACCACCGACTACATGTACGTCGATAATGCCGCCATGCGCATGATTCAGGAGCCGACTTTCTTTGACGTGATGGTGACGGAAAACACGTTCGGAGACATCCTTACCGACGAAGGCTCGGTCATCAGCGGCTCAATGGGTCTTCTCCCCAGCGCTTCCACGGGCGAAAGCACTCCAGTATTCGAACCGATTCACGGAAGCTGGCCGCAAGCGAAAGGTCTTAACATCGCCAACCCATTGGCACAGGTGCTCTCCGTAGCCATGCTTTTCGAATACTTCAATCTGAAGGAAGAAGGCGCCCTCATCCGGCAAGCCGTAGATGCTTCGCTAGACGCCAATGTGCGCACACCCGAAATCCAAGTGGAAGGCGGCAAGAAATATGGTACGAAAGAAATTGGAGAATGGCTGGTAGAATACATTAACGGTAAAGGCAAATAAGCAAGTTAAACAAGGTTTTTATGCTCATTTCCCACCATTTCCTGCTTTTCGCAATGGTTTTCCATTGAATTTTCTTGCATTTTTCATGCTTTTGTTTGCAGATATGAAAAAAATGCAAGATATTTGTAGCGTAAATCATGCAATCATCAAAAAAAAACTGTGTAATATGAGCGAAATGGAAAACAAAAAAGAAGAAGTACAGGTGGAAAAAAAGAAGCCTTACAACATCCGTGACAGGAAACCGAAAGAAGCAGCTTACCGTTCTTTAATCAGAGCAGAGTTGGCCGATGAACTGTATGACAAGATTCTTAACATCATTGTCGTTCAGAAGAAGTATAAGGACCCCGATTACTCTGCAAAGGAATTGGCAAAAGAGTTGAACACCAACACACGTTATCTGTCAGCCGTGGTAAATTCACGCTTTGGCATGAACTACTCATGCTTGCTGAACGAATACCGTGTGAAGGATGCTGCCCACTACTTGGCCGACAAGCGTTATGAAGACAAGAACGTGGAAGAGATCAGTGCCATGGTAGGTTTTGCCAACCGCCAATCCTTCTACGCTGCATTCTACAAGAACATGGGTGAAACTCCTAACAGCTACAGAAAGAGAAATCTGGAGAAGAGCGACAAGTCAAAAAAGAAAGCAGGCAGACCTGCCAAGAGCAAAAAATAATCCTCCAGAAAACTTTCGCCAAAGCGGGGATATCCTAGGATATATTGCGAGCCAATATATCTTAGGCATGGATTACGCGGATTACACGGATAAATTCTCAAACGAAGACATATCCGTGTTAATCCGCGTAATCCGTGCCTAATGAATGAATCTTTGCCCCCGATTTTCCGGAAATATCATAAACAAAAACTGAAATAATGAAAAACAAATTTATCCAATTGACAATGATTGCTACAATGCTGACCGCATGCAACGCCCCGACAAACAAAGAAGTTGCTGATGACTTCAAGTATGCCGACGAACAATTTGCCGACCTGCAGATGCTCCGCTACAAGGTGCAGGGTTTTGAAGACCTGACACTGAAGCAGAAAGAACTGGTTTATTACCTCTCGGAAGCCGCTTTGGAGGGACGCGACATCCTTTTCGACCAAAACGGGAAATACAACCTCACCATCCGCAAGATGCTGGAAACCGTATATACCGACTTCAAAGGCGACAAGACGGATGACAACTTCAAAGGCATGGAGACCTACCTGAAGCGTGTATGGTTCTCCAACGGCATCCACCATCACTATGGAAGCGAGAAATTCGTGCCCGCCTTCACTCCCGACTTCTTCCGTGCCGCGCTGAAGACTGTTGATGCTACCAAACTCCCCCTGGCCGAAGGACAGACGGTTGACCAACTCTGCGACGAAATCTTCCCCATCATCTTCGACCCCGCCATCATGCCCAAGCGCGTGAATCAGGCCGATGGCGAAGACCTCCTGCTCACCTCAGCATGCAACTACTATGCCGGTGTGACTCAAAAGGAGGCGGAAGACTTCTATGCCAAGATGAAAGACCCCAACGACCCGCAACCCGTCATGTTCGGCATGAACAGCCGACTGGTAAAGGAGAATGGGAAGATTCAGGAAAAGACCTGGAAAGTAGGCGGCCTCTACACCGAAGCCATCGAAAGAATCGTATATTGGCTCGACAAGGCTAAGGCCGTAGCCGAAAACGACCAGCAAAAAGCTGTCATCGAGAAACTCATCCAATTCTACAACGATGGAGACCTGAAGACCTTCGACGCTTATGCCATCGAATGGGTGAAAGACCTCGACTCACGCATCGACTTTGTGAACTGCTTCACTGAAAGCTATGGCGACCCCCTCGGCATGAAAGCCAGCTGGGAGTCTATCGTCAACTTCAAGGACATGGAGGCCACCAAGCGCACCGAAACCATCAGTGCCAATGCCCAATGGTTTGAGGACAACTCACCCGTGGACAAGCGCTTCAAGAAAGAGACCGTCAAGGGTGTGAGCGCCAAGGTAATCACCGCTGCCATGTTGGGTGGCGACCTCTATCCTGCAACCGCTATCGGTATCAACCTGCCCAACTCCAACTGGATTCGTAGCGCACACGGTTCGAAGTCTGTCACCATCGGCAATCTGACCGATGCCTATAGCAAGGCCGCACGCGGAAATGGTTTCTCACAAGAGTTTGTCATCAGCCCTGCCGAAATCAAGTTGATGGAGACCTACGGAGACATCACCGACAACCTCCACACCGACCTTCATGAGTGCCTCGGACACGGTTCGGGCAAACTTCTCCCCGGCGTTGACCCCGACACACTGAAGGCTTATGGCTCTACCATCGAGGAAGCCCGTGCCGACCTCTTCGGCCTTTATTATCTGGCCGATGACAAGTTGGTTGAATTGGGACTTACTCCCGATGCAGAAGCCTACAAAGCCCAGTACTACAGCTACATGATGAACGGCCTCATGACCCAGCTCGTCCGCATCGACTTGGGCAACAACATCGAGGAAGCCCACATGCGCAACCGTGCCCTCATCGCCCGTTGGGCCTTAGAGAAGGGTGCTGCCGACAAGGTGGTTGAGTTCGTGAAGAAGGATGGCAAGACCTACGTACAGGTGAACGACTACAAGAAGTTGCGCGACCTCTTCGGACAACTCCTGGCCGAAATCCAACGTATCAAGTCGGAGGGCGACTTCAATGCCGCACGCGAGTTGGTAGAGAACTACGCCGTGGAGATTGACCCCACCCTTCATGCCGAAATCCTCGACCGCTACAAGAAGCTGAACCTCGCACCGTACAAGGGATTCATCAACCCCGTCTATACGGCCGTGAAGGATGCTGAGGGCAACATCACCGACGTGACCATCGACTACACCGAAGGCTATGCCGAACAGATGCTCCGCTACAGTAACGAATATGCCAATTTGCCGTATAGGAATTAAAAAACGGACCCACCCTAACCCTCCCTGTGAGGGAGGGAATATGAAGGCATGAAGCTATCCAGTTCCCTCCCTCACAGGGAGGGGCAGGGTGGGTCTCTC
>JAFXDL010000156.1 GCA_017516265.1 Bacteroidaceae bacterium | reverse complement strand
TCGTGGAGCTATAAAGCAGACCTTGTCTTCTGCATATCTGTATGCTTGGGCATAATGGCTACCGAAAGTGATACCCTTGGCACGCAGTTTGCGGAGGTTTACGTACATCTTGCCTTCGTAGATGATAAGTCGTGCTTCTTTTTTCAGCAATTCGTCAGTATCTTCGTTGCCTGTGGTGAACTTGAAGTTGCCACCACCCGACCAGAATTTTTGGGATTTGGTGCGTCCCTCCATCCACACTGAATCTTCTAAGTTAATCCACTTGTCATTTTGAAAGTCTTCGTAGGAGAGGCAATAGCGCGTTTGGGCCATTGTAGTGGTCAATGCTACCGTCATCAACGCCAATACAAGGAAAATTCTTTTTGTCATAGTTGTATGTTTTATTTGTTACGATGCCGCGAATGTACAAAATATCAGATAAAGCGTATATGTTGTAACAATGTTTAACGCATACGCTTACAATATCCACAACCTTTTCAAATCCATTTGCAGGAATTCGTCAACGGGGAATCCGCCAGAGCCGACAATGATGGTGTGGCGTGGCTGGAAGCGTTCGCGGAAGAGGGCTATGCCTTTGTTGGTGGTGCGTCGGCCGCTCTTTACTTCGATGGCAATGCACTGTCCCTGCCGTTCCAACACGTAATCCACTTCGTTGTTGGCCTCGCGCCAATAGTAGAGGCGGTAGCCCACTGCATCGGCGTGGTTGATAAGGTGGCTTCCCACGGCTGTTTCCACCCACCGTCCCCACAGTTTGCTGTCGGTAAAAGCCTGTTCGTAGTTTTTCCCGTTCAGTGCGGAAAGCAGGGCTGAATTATAAACCTGGAATTTGGGGATACTGTTGTATTTTCGTGCTTTGTCGGCGGCATATTTCTGTAGTCCGGCCAACAGATGGCATTCGTTCAGAATTTCCAAATAGTTGCTCAGTGTGGTCACATTGCCGGCATCCTGTAGCTGCCCCAATACTTTGTTGAGCGAAAGTTCTTCGCCGGAATAGGAACAGCCCAGTTCGAAAAGGTTGCGCATCAAGGTGGGTTTATAGATGGTGGAGGTGAGAATGACATCCTTCTCGATGGAGGGAACCACGATGGCATCCTGCACATATTGCCGCCAGCGCTTCTCGTTCTTCACCAATGTTGCACCACCGGGGTAGCCTCCGAAGTAGATGTATTGGTTGATGTCCCATCCGAAGGCTTCGCGCATTTCGTTGAAACTCCAGTGGGGCATACGTATCAGTTCGAAGCGTCCCATGAGCGACTCAGTTAGTCCCTTCTTCAGTAACAGACGCGACGACCCTAACAGAATCACCTTGATATTGCGGTCGGCGAACGTGTCGCTGTCCCATTCGCGTTTCACCTGTTCGCTCCAGTTCTGTATCTTATGGATTTCGTCGATGACCAACAGGTGTTCCGTCTGTTGGCGGAATACCATCTGTTGGCGTACGGCGGCCCACACCTCTCCTATCCACTCCCCGTTTTCTGGGGCTATGGCATCTGCTGTTTCCAGTGTGTAGGGCACGTTGCAGTCCTGTAGCACTTGTTTCACCAAGGTCGATTTGCCTACCTGTCGCGGACCGGCTACCACTTGTATGAACCTTCTTGGTTCGGTAATCCGTTCGGCCAATGTATGATATTGTTCTCTTTTGTACATACAATCAATTCTTTATCCCGCTGCAAAGGTAGGATAAATTCTCAAAAGAGCAAAGGAAAATTCTCAAAAGTTACTCCAAAAATTCTCAAAAGTGCTTCTAAGGATTCTCAATTCTCCCGTTAGAAATTCTCAATTCTCCCTGTTTCTCACCACTCCCCTTCTCCGATGCCCATCTGTTGCATCAGGAAGCAGGCGTTCATGTTTTGGGCGATGCCCGGGCGAAGGCGGTAGGCGAAGGTGAGCTGGTCGTCCCGGATGTCGGCCTCGAAGCAGTGGTTGTGCACGTGGGTGGGATAGTGGTCGGCCAGTGTCCCCAGGAGCAGGTCGTGGGTGGCAATGATGCCGTTGGCCCGCAGGCGGACAAGCTGCCGGAGCAGTGCCAAGGAGCCTTTCTGCTTGTCCACCGAGTTGGTGCCGCGCAGAATCTCGTCGAGCACGATGAAGAGCTGTTCGCCTCGCTTCAGGGAGTCGATGATGAGTTTCAGCCGCTTCAGTTCAGCGAAGAAGTACGACTCGCCATCACTCAGACTGTCGGCCGTTCGCAGACTGGTGAGCAGGCGGGCGGGGGTAAATGTCATCTCTGTGCCACAGACGGGCAGTCCCACGCAGGCCAGCAGGTAGTTGACCGACACGGTGCGCAGGTAGGTACTCTTGCCCGCCATGTTGGCCCCGGTGATGACCAGAAAGTCGGGCCGTCCGTCAATCTCTATGGGATTAGGTACACACGTGCCGCGTCGCATCAGTGGGTGACTCAGAGCTGTAGCCGTGTAGGTGAAGTCCCCGTCGCCCTCCAGTGCATTGGGCCACGTGTAGTCGGGATGGTGGCGGACAAACAGTGCCATCGACACGTATGCATCGGCCTGTGCCAACGCGTTCATCCAAGCCGGAATGTGGCAGGCGTAAAGGCGCTTCCACCGTTCGAGCCGAATCATTTGGCGGATTTCCCAAAAGAAGAGTCCGTTCAGCAGGAAGAGCATCACGACGTTGTTGCGGCGGTCCAGATTGTCCATCAATCCGCGCAACTGGCGGATGGCTGACGAAGCGGACACTCCTCCCCTCTCCTGCCCTATTCCTTGGGCTATCTGTTGCCATGCTGCAAACTCCTTGCACGGGGCCTGCTCCACCAGTTCCAAGGCTGGAGCGACTAATGACAAGGTGTGTAAGCGGCGGCTGTATTCCTGCTGCTTGCGGGTGATGCGGGTGGTGAAGGCAGACGAGACGATGGCAAACAGAATGGTGACCAACGAAGCCAGCGAATAGGGAAACACCCCTGCGATGGCCGCTCCCCATACCATCAGGTTGATACAGGCGGCTGCAGGAGTGAGCAGGCGGTAATGCCATCGGCTTGCAAATTCGTCGGGCGAAGTTGCCCACGCCTCCCAATCGGCATTGCCCAACGTGAGAAGCCGTTCATTCCCCTTGCGCCCGTTGGTGGCATAGTCTTCGGCTGCTGCACAGAGCAATTCTACGCGGAAACGGGTCAGGAACTCCTTCTCCTCCCCCATTGTTTGCAGTAACTGTTGCCGTTGGCGGATGGCGGTAGTGTCGGTCAAGGGGCGGCTCAGCACTTCAGCCAGCCGATGGCTGCCCACATCGCTACAAGTGCGGTTCAGCATCTGGAAGAGGGAGTGGCGACCGTAGAGGTCGATATCGTAGGCAAAGTCGTGTGCCGCATCCACGTACTCCTCCCCTGCCCTTTGCCCCGAATAATCTTCGTCGAGGTGTGCCAGGTCGGTGCGGCAGACGGCAAGTTTGATTTCGCCGCGTGAGTAGCGGGTGAACAGGCGGGTGTGATATTTCACCAATGCCAAGAAGAGCACCAGCCCTACAGCGCTGACGATGGGTAGCAGGATGAACTTCTCTCCTGCAATATAGAACGAAATGCTCAGCAGGGCCGTCAGGAAGAGCACCACCCGCAGTGTACTCACCCATCGGATGCGTCGCCGCAACCGGCTCTGTTCTGCTTCAATGAGGGCTTTTTCTTGTTGGCATTCGCTTTTCATGTCTGTATGGTTTTGCATATGTTTCCTTTCCATTTCGGTGTCTTTCCTTTTTTTGCCCGGCAAAGTAATGGCTAATAAGTGGGTTATGCAAATATTTTACACTTTTTTGACGAATGAAGGCTTGCCCGGAGGTTTCTCTTTACCCTTATCCATTATCTTTTCTCTCTAAAATCGGTTTGCCTTGTGTCTTTTCTTAGTTTGCCTTGCTCTTTTTTTAATTTGGCTTTAGTCAAAAGTTTAATCAGCAGTGCTAATCATATAATCAGCACTGCTAATCATGTAATCACCACTGCTGATTATGTAATCATCAGTGCTGATTAAACTTTTCCCTTGCGCTTCGCTAGTTTTCTCCAAAGGCTTTTTGATTTTTCTCCGTAGCGTTTCGTTTTTATCACTCAAGACTTACTGGTTTACTGTTTACAGTTATAACATTCGGCCTTTATCTCCATTTATCTCCTTCTGAAATCACGAATGTAGAGTGGCATTTACATAAATTCATGCGTTTGTTTGTTCATATCAACGGAATACTTTATCTTTGCCTTCAGAAATAATATTTTTGTAATTTACAGATTTGTAAAACTATGAAGTTCTATGATAGAGAGGCAGAAATGACCGAATTGAAGAGGCTTGACCGATTGTCTGAAGAGGTTTCTCAGTTTACCGTGCTTATGGGACGCCGGCGTACGGGGAAGACGACGTTGATGACCCGTAGTTTTGAAGGTAAGCCTTATCTTTATTTCTTTATCGGTAAAAAGGTTGAAGCGATTCAGTGTATGGAGTTCCAACGCCAGATGGAGGAGGTGTTGGGGATTCACATTCATGGGCAGGTGACAGAGCTGGCCACACTGCTTCAGGAGGTGATGTTTTACAGTCAGCGGCAACAGGTGACGGTCATCATTGATGAATTTCAGCGTTTGGCTGATATTGATGAAGGTATCATCGGGAACATCCAACGGGTGTGGGACAGGTATCATACCGAAGCACGCGTCCACTTGATAGCTTGTGGAAGCATCTACAG
>JAFXDL010000155.1 GCA_017516265.1 Bacteroidaceae bacterium | reverse complement strand
CTGCCATCTGCCATCGGTTTTCGGAGGGGAAATATTTTTACACAAGATAATTTCGTATCTTAGTCTGCCTAGTACAGCCATTAAATCACGCACTATGAAAGAAAAACCACATTATATCCTCCTCGACGGTCTGCGAGGAGTGGCAGCACTGATGGTGCTCGTGTTCCATGTGTTCGACGTGTGCAGTTCGAACATCATTCCTCACGGCTACCTTGCTGTCGATCTGTTCTTTGTGTTGCCTTCCTGTTCCCGGCCATCGTCTGGTTGGCAGCTTCGCACAATCGTTCCGGCGAACCCATCCAACGGCTTTGTCGCTTTCTGGGCGACATTTCGTACCCTCTCTATGCCATTCACTATCCCTTCATGCTCATCCTCTTCGGTTGTCTTGGCTTCAACGGCGAGCTCATCGACCCGCACTTTGTGGCCACCCAATGGCCCTTGGCAGTAGCCATCGTCGTGGTCAGTCCACTGCTTGCATGGCTGCTGTTCAAGTACTACGACCAGCCTTTCCGCCGCTGGCTGAGCAGGAAGTGGGGAAAATAAAGTGTCAAGGGAGAGTAGGAGATGAGACGATGTAACTGGTGGTTATACCGTCTGTCGGTATCATACACACCAAATGCGAGATAGACAAGCATTGTTTATGGATTTAGCTTGTCCATGTCGTTGGATTTGTCAATCATTTAAGATACTTTGTAGGAAAAATCGAAACAAGCCCCCAAAAACATTCTTTATTCTCATTAATTCTTATTACTTTTGCTTATAGTTGTGTTATTAAAGCAGGACAATTATTTGTATAGTATTAAAAGAGGCAAGATATTATGGATAAAAAGACACTTGAATTTATGACCTTTTGCATAAGCAAACTTTCCATATTATTGAAATTGCCACAAGAAGAAATATATAGTCGTTTGGAAAAATCGGGTATTTTACATGAATATATTGTACCCTCATAGATGTTCTGCATACATTTGGCGAACGCTACTTAATGTTGGATTTGATTGGATATATGAAAGAGAAAGAAGTACTCAGTGATATATGTCTCAAGGATATTTTTAAAGAATAAAATATTGCCAGCAAAATGATGTAAAGGACTTGTTTATAGTCGATAAAGTATTAAATAGAATGATAGTTTAAGAGTACATCAAATGAATAAATACCCTAATAACAATAGTACAAATCATTGAAGAAATCGTTATAAACCTTTTTCTACAAAAGAGTTGTATGCAAAAAGAATAGTTTAATTCCTGATGACATCACAGAGAAGTTGGATAAACTTAAGAAAGCTGGTAAGATAAAATAATGTAAGAATTGTCGAGAGAGGATTTTGGAATGTATTGATTACAAATTATGGTAAACTTTTTCAGTAAATTATTCAACCTTGTTAAGACCAAGAAGTCGGAAGTTATACAGACTGCCGAGTTGGAACGTCTGTGCCAATTTGAAAATGCATTTAATAATTTGCTGAAACAAGACATATATATTGCCAGAAGCGATTACAAAAAATTGCGTGATGATAATGCATACAATTATTCTTATTTTAAGGTTCTACGAGATAGCAAAACGTTAAGCTATTATTGTGAAGAGCATGGTGTTGAAGAAGAACGTATTGTTCAATTCCTCTCAAATTACGGAGACCTACTTAATGATGATGGAGCACAACTTATAATAGAACATAACAATAACTACCTATCTCGACATCTTGAATCAGAGAAACAATATCTTGACACAATTCTAACTGACGTTGACCCAAACATAAAACTTGATGCTGAACAACGTAAGGTCGTTTTATCAGATGAAGACTACATGCTAGTTATTGCTGGTGCTGGTGCAGGCAAGACGACTACTGTAGCTGCAAAAGTAAAGTATTTAGTAGAAAAGAAAGGAATCCGTCCGAACCAAATACTCGTTATTTCATTTACAAATAAAGCCGTAGGCGAGTTACAGGATAAAATTAATGTGGCTTTGAAGATAAATTGTCCTGTAACAACATTTCATAAAGCGGGTTATACAATTCGTCGAAAACAAGAAACAGAAGAACGTGTAAGGATTGTCACAGAGGGTTACATGTATAATGTTGTCAATGATTATCTTAAACGCAACATTTTGGAGTACCCCGAACTTGTTGATAAGCTTATCCTTTTCTTTGGTAGCTACTTTGATGCTCCATACGAAGGAGAGGACCTTAATTCGTTTTTTAATTATATTACCAAGGCCGACTTCTCCACATTGCGAGGTAATATGGATGAATATACAGAGAAGGTGATTGACCAACGTTCTGGTCGTTATGTTACGATAGCTCACGAGCGTCTTCGTTCTTTGCAAGAAGTAGTAATTGCAAACTTCTTGTATATGAATAATATAGATTACACTTATGAGAAAATATATCCATATAATATTCTTCGTACCCACAAGCCTTATACTCCCGATTTTACTATAACACAAGGTGATAAGGTTGCCTATATAGAACATTTTGGAATAACAGAGGATGGAAGGAATAACCGCTATACAAAAGAGCAATTAGCTATTTATAAAAGGGAAATTAGCGATAAGGTTTCACTTCATCTCCAACACGATACAGATCTTATCTGTACTTTTTCTGCTTATAATGATGGTAGGGATTTACTTGTTCATTTGCAGGACGAGCTTATAAGTCATGGCTTTGAGTTGAAAAAACGTCCATCAAAAGAAATTTTCGAAAAAATTGTCAGCACAGAGGAGAATAAATATATATCACGGCTTGTGAGGTTAGTATGTACTTTTATCCAGAATTTTAAGACTAATGATTTTACTACTGATGACTTCTCTATATTCCGATCAACATCTTCTAATGAACGGACAAAACTATTTCTGTCTATATGTGAACAATGCTACTTGGAATATACCAAACGACTTAAAGAATACCATGCTATTGACTTTGAGGATATGATAAATGATTCTGTCCGAATTCTCAAAGAGGAAGAAGTTCAGGGTAGGAAACTTGACTTTAAATATATCATTGTTGATGAGTACCAAGATATTTCCAGACAACGATTTAATCTAACAAAGGAACTTAGCAAATTGTGCAATGCAAAAGTAATAGCTGTTGGAGACGATTGGCAGTCAATATACGCTTATGCAGGTTCTGATATAACCTTGTTTACTGATTTTAAAAATACTTTTGGTTATGGTCTAGAACTATGTATCACCAAAACCTACCGTAATGCCCAAGAAGTAATTGATATTGCAGGAGGTTTCGTACAAAAAAATTTAAGACAGATACGAAAGGCTCTAATTTCCCCGAAGCATATTGACCATCCTGTTGTAATCAAGACTTATACTGAAGAAGTTGATAGAAAAGCTTACGACGGCAAAGGTGGAAAATATTTCTTGATAGGTAAATGTGTAGAAGAAATAATGGATGGTTTGATAAATAAGTATGGACATCCAAAAATTCTTCTTCTTGGCAGATATGGATTTGATGGATATAACTTAACAAAATCCGCGGATTTTATCTATGACGAGAAGACCGGTTCTGTTAGATCTAAAAAGTATAATGCCGACTATTTTGATTTTATGACTGTCCACAGAGCTAAAGGGCTAGGTTACGATCACGTAATAATCATCAATGCAAGAAACGAGACATATGGATTTCCTTCCCAAGTGCAGGATGATCCGGTGCTCAAATATGTTGTTAAGGATGACCATACCTATGATTATGCAGAGGAACGTAGGCTGTTCTACGTAGCCTTAACTAGAACGAAAAATAGAGTTTATATAATAACTCCTCAGCAACATCCATCAGAATTTGTGCTTGAATTGATTCGTGACTATCCTCAGGTTGTGGTGTATGGACAAATAGATAAAGAACCTAAAGAGAAAATTTTGGAAAAAAGATGTCCTGTTTGTGGCTATCCTCTTCAATTACGTTACAAAAAGTCATATGGTCTCCGTCTATGGATCTGTACTAATGAACCCGAGATTTGTGATTTTATGACTAATAATCTTACAGGTGAGAACATGACAATTATGAAATGTGATAAATGTCGTGATGGCTATCTTATCGTAAAGGATGGTAAAGGTAGTGGACCTTTCTTGGGGTGCACAAACTATAAACAAGATAAGACAGGTTGCAATAATTATATAACTAAAGAGAATTTTAATGAGAAATATTCTCAGAATAAAAAATACTAATAATTATGATAGATATAGCTAAATTGAAAACTGCTCAAGATTGGCTTGAGAAACTGGCTAATGGTATTAATCCATTAACGTCAGAGCCTGTTAAAGAAGATGATATTATTAATAATGTCCATATTTCACGATGTTTGTTTTTTGTTAGTGAAATGTTGAAAAAAGTAGAACTGTCCGAGTCTGCATCAAGAGGAAGGAGAACTTTTTGGATGTCTACTAAAGAAGCTGAACAGATTAACATCTTAGCTCCATGTGGAATCGCTCAATTTACAAAAGCAGTCAACGAGCATATTCCTGCAGATATGAAACCGTTATCTGTGACTACAGTAATAAAATGGTTGCGTAATAATGGATATTTATATGAGGCTAAAATCAATGAAAAACATAAAACAAATCTTCCAACAGAAAAAGGTATCCAATTAGGTATTACCATAAAGGTTCAACAGACCCCAGAAGGTAAAGACTACCAAAGAGTATTTTATGATTTCTCTGCTTTAAGAGTTATGTTAACTAACATAGAATCCATTGCAATAACCAAGTAAATTAGAATTTATTATTATATCAAAAATTAAGAAATAATTTCGAAAATATTTCCTGTACCAAAAGCTCATCAATCGTTCTACACTTCGTCAGGGATTTCAAATACCTGTGGACTTAATTACCGAGAAAACCTCTCGGTAGTTCAGCATGAAGGAAATTGAGATGTAAACTGTAGTATCCAATTCTACAACCTCGTTGTCATTCAACCAACATTAAAAAACTAACACCCCAACACACCGAAAGGATGTGTCATGATAGGAAACGACTATCATAATGCCGTGGTCATCCTGAATGTTGTGAAGGATCTATAAACACAAAGTTTATGTATCCTGATTCTTCGCGGATGCTCAGAATGACACTTTGATAGGGACTTTTTATTTTGACACATCCCTTCTTTCATACCCTCACTTTCCTTCCCCGTCATCATTTTTTTCAAAAAAAAGAAAAATTTTTCTCAGCTGACCTATTCTATAGGACACCCAACGCAGAACTTTGCAGGGTAAACAATAAATTTTAAAAGATTATGAAGAACATGACTACAATGGAGGCTATGGAAGCGTATAAGTTGCTGGAAGAAGCAGGTATGAAACCACAATGGTGCGACACACCGGTGCCGTGCTACGAAGCGAGTGTACAAGCGGGATTGCCCACCGACCCGGGCGACATCTCCTTGGGAGAACAGTTGATGATGGCTCAAAACGTGTCGAAAGGTAGCCTGACATTCTGCGTGAATGTGAGTGGAGAATCGATGAAGAATGCGGGCATACAACATGGCGACCAGGTGGAGCTGCTCTCGGGCGTGCCCATAAAGGACGGCGACATCGTGATAGCGGAGATAGACAGGGAGTATACCCTGAAGTCGTTCTACGTGGACGAGCAGGGTAACAAGTGGCTGGTGCCCGCCAATCCGGCATTTAAGGCCATGATGCTGACCGAAGAGATGGAGGTGCGTTTCCTTGGAAAGGTGGTGCGGATAATCAAGGACACACCGCGGAGGCCGTATGCGGAACTGATGAAGTGTGTGAAGGAGGCTCGCGACGGGGAATCGGACACACAGGAGATAACCGAAGAACGGGTGGAACAGGTGATCTGCGAAATGGGGGACGAGGTGAAGGAAACACGAAAATGGTATAGCGTGTTCCGGGCATTGGTCGATGCGGAGGTGTACGACCCATACGACTACGTGCCGTTCGCCCAAAAGGTGGCCGAACTGTTGCCAAACCACAAAAGGTTGCCGGTAGCATCCGAACTGAGACGCATGGTCGACGCCAGCTTCAGAAAGAGAGTAAGTTTGTGGAGGGAGAGTGACGCACCGGTACATGGTCATCACTTCAGAGCCTACATGCGACTGGCACAGCTCACCGAGAAGAAGCTGCGGATGTGATGTTACTTTCACGCAACTTTCATTTTACTTTCATGTTACGCTCAGAAAACTGACGAAAAATCGTCTAAACGGGCTCTACTTTACGCACAGCTCACAAGCACTTTACGCCGATGGAATTTTATTCCGTCGGCGTTTTTTTTGCTCCTAATTTTGCTCATGCAATCACAAAGGAGATGGGGTTGCATCGTTCTTTGACATACTGATACAGAGAGAGTTAAATAAAATAGATTATTCATTTTAAAAACAAGAGACCATGAGAAATTTCTTTCGAGTAACTGCACAGGGCGAACCGTTCTTTGTGCAGAGTCAGAAGGCCGAAGGGGGCCAAGTGAGTATGTGCCACATCGTCTTGCAGGAGCTGGGCGGTAAGTACGAAAACAGCTATGTAGCCACGATGTTCGGCGAGCAGGCAAGGGTGCGTTTCCCGGCAGGCGAGCTGGTGGCGGCCGTGCTCCGATTCACTACCCGCGAGTACAACGGGCAGATGTACCAGGATGTAACGGTGAACGAGATTGTGAGACTGAACAAGTAATTAATGAACCATCTAAATCCATTTAATAATTATGAACGAAATCATGACTTTCAGAAGTGTAGAATTTGGTGCCATCCGCACCATGAGTAACGAACAAGGTGCTCCGATTTTCTGTGCCAAGGATGTGGCGGAAGCATTGGGGTACAAGTTGGCCCGAAAAGCAATACAGGATCATGTAGAAGAAGATGACGTTCTAAAACGGAACCTCATCGATTCACTAGGCAGAAAGCAACGGGCTATCTTCATCAACGAAAGCGGACTGTATGCCCTCATCCTCTCGTCGAAGCTGGAGAGTGCCAAGCGATTCAAACGATGGGTGACCGGCGAAGTGCTTCCGGCCATCCGCAAGCAGGGCGGTTACCTGTTGGCAAAGCAGGGAGAGAGCGAACAGGAGGTGATGACCCGTGCCATGGAGATTGTGAAGACCACCTTGACAAGACGCGACGAGCAGATAGCCCGACTGAAGCCGAGGGCCGAGTATGCCGACTCGGTGCTGGACTCCATCAACTGCATCACCACCACGCAACTGGCCAAGGAGCTGGGGATGAGTGCCCAGGAGCTGAACCGACGTCTGTGCGAGATGCGTATCCAGTACTGGCAGAGCGGACAGTACATGCTGTATGCTGACTTTGCCCGACAGGGATTTGCCAAGAGTCGCACCCGCCGACATGTGTGCAAGCACGGCATCGTGATGACGGAGATGTACCTGGTGTGGACGGAACGCGGACGAAACTTTATCCATCAGTTGCTGGACCCAAAATTCGCTAACTAATTATCAAACAGATGAAACACTTTACTTGTATTGGTAGGAGCCATGGTGCTCCTGCCATCCCGGCCACGAGAGCGGACTGGGAGAAGATGCGTCGCGAGCCGAAGCTGGCGAGCATGTGCCAACGGATTGCTGCCGGGCACGAGAAACTGAAACGGAAACTGCCCATCTGGACTCCTTGCTGTGCGGGGTTCAAGAACAACCATCGGGCCGTGAAGGATGCCTTGGTGCCGCTACAGCGACTGATGCTGGACTTCGACGAGAAGGGGCACTCGAAGGAGATTCTGAAACGCTCGCTCCAACTGCAGAAGGAGGGCAAGTGGGAAATCTTGTTGGTGGAGGAGAGTGTGCGACGAGGGACGCACGTGCTCATCACGCTTCCCGAGGGGATGACTCCGCAAGAGGCTCAACAGCGTTTCTCCAAGGACGTAGGTTTCGAGGCCGACCCTGCCTTGAAGGACATTGCCCGATGCATTTACATGGTTCCGGAGGAGTTTACGCTGTACGTGAATGAGCGGATGTTTTCACCACAGAGTGCCACAGAGTCTCACGGAGTTTCTAATAACCCTGCGGAAGAAGAAATAGAGAAAGACTCTGTGGAACTCAGTGTACTCCGTGGTGAAAAAGAGAACACATCCACGTACCCGCAGACCTACGAAGACATCCCGTATTCGCAAATTGTGGAGACTCTCGAAGAGCAAATGGGCGGACAACCCGAGCATGGTTCGCGGAACAACTTCATCTTCTCCATGGCCTGCCACTTGCGGTATGTATGCAACGATGATGCCGAGTGGATTGCTCAGATTCTGCCCACCTATGGCGAGGCTCGCGACAAGTGGATGGCAACCATCCGCAGTGCCTGTGCCCGCAACCAAACCAAGCAAATGCCACGCATCATGAAGCGTACACTGAACATCTGCAAGTCGGAGGCCGACACCCATGTTTCCGACACTGAAAACGAACCGCCAAAGATGCCCGTAAAGCTGCCGCCACTCATCAAGCTACTTGTGAGCAAGACGCCCCAGATTTACCGCCCTGCCGTGGCTCATGCCGTGTTCCCCGCACTGGCCACACACCTGTGGCGGACCACCTTCCGCTACATCGACAACGTGGAGCACGAGGCCACGCTGATGAACGTGCTGATGGCCGGCACGGGGGCAGGGAAGAACTGCATCACCGACCCCATCAATCGCATCCTGAAGGACATCCGCAAGCGGGACATGGACAACCTGCAACGCGAGAAGGAATGGAAGAAGGAGATGCAGACCAAAGGGGCGAACAAGGACAAGCGTCAGCGACCGGAAGGCCTTGTAATTCAAGAAATTGACCCGGACATGACAAACGCCGCGTTCGTACAAAGACTGGCCGATGCGGAGGAAAGATTTCTTTACACCAAGATGAACGAGATAGACCAGTTCGATGCCCTGAAGACCTCGGCACGGAGCAAGGCCCATTTCCAAATCATGTGCCTGGCGTTCGACCCCGGCAACGTGTACGGACAGACACGCATCGGCACGGGCTCGGTGAGCGAGAGGGTGTGCATTCGCTTCAACTGGAATGCCTCGACCACCATTCAGAAGGGGCAGGCTTACTTCCGAAGCGTACTGACCGACGGGCCTATCTCGAGAATCAACTTCTGCACCATCCCCGAAAGGCCCATCGGCTCGGAGATGCCCGTATACGGCACGTACGATGCCAACTTCGACGAGGAGCTGCGTCCGTACATCGAGCGGCTGAACCGGGCACGCGGACCGATAGAATGCAAGCAGGCACGTACGCTGTCCAGAAAACTGATAGAGGAGTGTGCCGACTTTGCCCGCCTGTCCGAAAGCCGGGTGTACGAGAACCTCTCGTTCCGTGCCAACGTGATAGCCTTCCTCAAGGCATGCATCCTGTACGTGGCTCACGGCGAGAAGTGGGACAAGACGATGGAAGAATTCGTCCGCTGGTCGCTCCGCTACGACATGTGGTGCAAGATGCAGTTCTTCGGCGGGGCCATCGAGGCTCAGGAGGAAGCCGTGTCGGTGGTCAAGAAACGGGGACCGAAGAACTTGCTCGACCTGCTGCCCGAGGTCTTCACACGCGAGGAGGCAAATTTGATGCGTCAACGTCAGGGCATCTGCCGGGGCAACGTGAAGATGATGCTCGAGAACTGGAAGAAGCGGGGATACATCGAACCGTATGGAGCCAAGCCCGAGAACATCGGCCAACAGCGATACATCAAGACGGAGGCTTACCTGAGGGAGCATCCTCAGCAGTCAGATAGTCAGTTAGTCAATTAAAAAAGAAAACACCCACTCAAAAAAACAATCAATGATCAACTAATATGAATAGAGGACAACGCAACAATAACCCCCTGAACATCCGCCACTCTGCCGACCGATGGCAGGGGGCACGAATCAACCAGACGGACAAGAGCTTCGTGCAGTTCGAGACGATGGCTTACGGATACCGGGCCGCATGGAAGGTGCTCGACACGTACTGGACACGCTTCGAGAAGGAGCGGATTCCGTACACGGTGCGTAACATCATCGCCCGCTGGGCACCGCCCACCGAGAACGACACCGAGGCCTACATCCGTGCGGTAACCAAGCTGTCGGGGCTGGGAGGGAACGAATGTATGGCTCGCCCGTTACGCTTCTGGTATCTGTCGGACTTGGAGCGTACGGCTCGCCTGATAGCAGCCATGGCGTGCGTGGAGTGCGGCATCGGCATGCACGAGGTGAACATGGACGAGGTGTGGAAGGGCTACGACTTGGCCTTCCCGAAGGCAGGGCGAAGGAAGAGGCTACGCGAGGAGCAGAAGCAACTGCAAGCCCTGGACGAATACTGGGACTGGTCGCCAATGGCCTACGACTGGTAGCCTGAAAAGTGAAGAGTGGATAGGTCTACGGACCTATCCACTCTTGCATACATAGTTTAGTTTTTACGGTTTCATCTGGAAACCTTCATCGTGAGGGGAGGATTATTCCCACTCAATAGTCGCCGACGGTTTCGGTGACATATCGTAGCAAACACGGTTGATGTTCGGCACCTCATTAAGAATACGCTTGGTAATCTTGTCGAGGATGGCCCAATCAATGTGTTCGATGGTAGCAGTCATAGCGTCG
>JAFXDL010000154.1 GCA_017516265.1 Bacteroidaceae bacterium | reverse complement strand
GTACTATATCACTTCATTGGACAATTCCAATCCGGAAGAGATTGCTTCTGCCATCAGGCAACATTGGTCCATAGAGAACAATCTGCACTGGCAGTTGGATGTGACCTTCAGAGAAGACCTAAGCCGGAAGGTGAAGAATGCTGCAAGAAACCATTCTGTTATGACAAAAATGGCTCTTGCAGTCTTGAAAAATGACAAAACGACAAAAGGAAGCATCAATCTCAAAAGACTTAAAGCTGGATGGGACGAAGCATATTTGTCATTACTTTTGAAGAGTAACGCTTTTTAATGCGTCTGCCCTGCCGTACTTCTTTCGCATAAAGATACGTTATCTTTCGTCTATAAGCCGTACTTCTGACTTGTTCCTTTTATATGTTTTGCAACATATACCGCAAAATAATTCCTGATTCATAATTTGTATTTCATAATTAATCCTTATCTTTGTCGCCATCTTCACGCCGTATGCCCTCCATTGGGAGGGAGCAGGGTGGGGAAAACATATTGAAAAGGGCGTTTACTTGACGCTTTGGTTTTGACAATCCAAGAATCTCGCAAGTTCTTCAACTCGTCAAAGACAAAGCAACGGTAGATGTCCCATGGGTATGTAAATATCCCAAGACCTGTCTTTCCCTTATTGTTAACGAACAATATAGGGAAAAGACAGGTTAGGTATATATATGTATCGGCGTGGGGCTTCTTCGTTGTTCGTTCTGACGAGTTGGGCAATGCGAGAGCCTTTGGATTGTGGAACGAGCAACAAGCAACGGTCTCCACGTCTTTTTTGTATATGTAGGTATCAACAAAATCAAAAACATTAGAATGCTGAATCGGGGGAGATAGAGGAGGCGGAGAGAAATTATTATGAAAATGAAACTTTCTATGATTTTTTAAGTTGTCGTACTATCATTGGGTACTGTTTCCACTGTATCAGCACAAGACGTGTTGGTCACTCAACAAGGTGACGTACACAAAGTATATGAAATTGAAATCGGTGGTTCATCCATTTTCTACAAATTGGAAAATACACCTAATGCTACCATCCAAAAGATAGATAAAAGTCAAGTTTTAATGATAAAGTATCAAGATGGTCGTAAGGAAATTATTGGAGAAGAAAAAAAATCTTCTTGGGCTCCAGCATTGCAAGAACCAATAAAATCTTCAAAATCCGATGAGAGTGAAAATGTAGCAGACAATGAGGCTAACAAACAAAAGATTGAAGCTTTCAATCAGACACAGCAAATCAGTTATATCGGAAGTCGCAAAAAAAAGAAAGCAAAGTTTATCTATGGGCTTTTTAATGTTAAGTCTGATTCAAAACTGGAAGATAAGAATGTCGAAATTTCCGTTATCACAGTGCGTGCAAATGAGGCCGAAACGAGTAGGGCATATCTGTCACATGTTCATACTCGTGGTGGAACTCCAACTCATAATGGGATTGTAGTCTCGGTAAAGAATAAAACCGATAAGACTATTTACTTAGATTTAGGGAATACGTTCTTTATGAGAAATAATTCCCCTTCTCCTTATTATATACCTTCTGCAACTCAGATTACTTCAGGTACAAGTACAGGGGCATCCGTAAATATGGGAGCTGTTGCTAATGCTTTGGGAGTAGGTGGAACTATAGGTACTCTTGCAAATGGAGTGAATGTAGGAGGAGGAACATTAAATAGTTCCAGTACAATCACCTATGCACAGCGGGTTATTCCTGTTCCAGCACATTCCACAAAGGAACTTGATTTGCAGCTTCTATTTCCTGAGAATTTGACAAAAATATATGGTTCCAAATTTATCCATCAAACAAATCATCGTTTGCATTGTCTTTTTGACAAAGAGGAAATAATAAAAATTGGTGAGGAGCGTCTTTTTACAGAAACAGACAGCCCTATTCAGTGGGGTGTACATCTGATTTATGATACTTCAGAAAATATCACTTCTCCCAAAAAACTTTCAGCATCTTTTTATGTATCAAAAATGATTGGTTGTAAATATTCAATGATGCATTCATTTGACGGTGCTATTACAAAAGGGCAACTACCAGAAATTTATCGTGATTTAGTTTCGTTTGTTGCTTGGCAAGGTCGTTGATTCATCTCCATCCTTCTTCGTTCGAACAGGAAGGACGGAGTTTTCTTAATACAAAACATTCTTTACATTTCTAAATCTATCAAATCAACCTTTTCACAGAAAGTAAAAAAAAGCCTGAATACTTATTCCAAAAAGTGTTCAGGCTTTTTTGAGTATCACCTAACACCTATTTCAGAGAAGCTATAGGCTTTTCTCTAAAAGTATCCAGAGATTTCTAGTAAGTGTCCAAAGTTACGGAAAACCTATTTTATAGTATGAAAAGAGATTTGGAAAGATGTCATACAAACACGAAGTATGACCTGGAAGGCCGACGTGTGGAGAACCCATTGCCGGGACGCGTATATATAAAAGGTGGAAAGAAGGTGATGCTGAAGAATAGAGAATTTTAAAAGATATACAAACATTTGAAAAGTAGTTATTATGAAAAAGAACATTCAGTACATGGCTCCCGAAGTGGAGATTATCGAAGTGGCCGTAGAGAAAGGCTTTGCGTCAAGTGAAGACTATGAAAACGTTGGCGTAGGTGGTGAAGGTTACCCCGACTGATGAGGTAGGGAATCTACGAATCTGACTGGGACGGAAGGATGTAAGGTGGAGAAAAAAGAAAGCCTTATGTCCTTCCGTTTCTTCGTTTCATTACCGAAATCAATAGACAATCCTTTTGAATGCCCACTGAAATGCTTTACGCTTCTTTGGACTGTCTTCTACATGAACAGTTGTCCATGTTCCTCTTGAATAGTTATTTGTGATGTCCTTGAACAGTTGTTTATGAGAGCGATGAATAACTGTCCTTGTGGAGGTTGAAATGTAGGCGAAAATAAAAAAGTATTTGAAAACTTTTTGTATATTTCCCGCCTTGCACTATCTTTGCAGAATGAATCAACAATATCCTTCGGTGCTGTTGGAGAAGGCGGTCAGTGAATTTGCCAAATTGCCAGGGATTGGCCGTAAGACGGCTATGAGGCTGGTACTCCATCTGCTCAGACAAGAAACTGCTTCGGTGGAATGTCTGGGACAGGCATTGATTACCCTGAAACATGAAGTGAAATATTGCCGGGTGTGTCACAATATCAGTGACACGGAACTGTGTCAGATCTGTTCGTCGCCTTCGCGGGATGCGTCACAGGTGTGTGTGGTTGAGAATATCCGGGATGTGATGGCTGTGGAGAATACGCAGCAGTATCGGGGGCTGTATCATGTGCTGGGTGGAGTGATTTCGCCGATGGATGGTGTGGGACCCGGAGACTTGCAGATTGACAGTCTGGTCAAGCGGGTTGAAGCAGGGGGAATAGATGAGGTGATATTGGCCTTGAGTTCTACGATGGAGGGCGATACCACGAATTTCTATATCTACAGAAAATTGGCCCATACGGAAGTGAAGCTGACGGTGATTGCCCGAGGCATTCCGGTGGGTGATGAACTGGAATATGCTGATGAGGTGACACTGGGGCGCAGTATCATGGCCCGGGTGCCGTTCAAATGACAAGTGAAGAAATATATGGAAAGAACAGCTTTAGATGTGTTGCTCCGCAGATTGTGGATTGAGTATGTGGCCGTATGGTTGCTGACCGCAGGGGTGGCTCTGCTATATGAAACGGGAGTGATGTCGGAGGGTGGCTTGGCCCATGACGGGCAGATGTGCTATGTGGTGCAGACGTTGACGGTGCTGCTGACCCTCTGTCTGATACCGGCTTCGTTGAAAATGTACAGCATGGCTTTGGGTAAATCGTGTGAGGGATTGTCCTCTCAGGCTCTGCTGGTTCGTTATCAACGTTGGAATGAGGTGCGTCTGGCTCTGTTGGCTGTTGTGGCACTTACGGGTATATCGGTATATTATGTCACCTTGAGTAGTATCGGCGGATTATGTTCCTTGTTGGGGCTGACTGCTACACTGTTTTGTCTGCCTACTCGGAAGCGGGTAGAAATGGATTTGAATGGAAATGAAGAAACTGACAGTTGTCATAGTCAATTATAATGTCAAGGACTATCTTTGCCAATGTCTGCATTCGGTGGAGCGTGCCATGCAGGGATTGTCGGGCGAAGTAGTGGTGGTGGACAATGCCTCTTCGGACGGTTCGGTGGAGGAGTTGTCTTCACGGTTTCCCCATGTGACCTTCATTGCCAATAAGGATAATCGGGGATTCTCATGTGCCAACAATCAGGCCATCCGGCAGGCGCAGAGTGAGTATGTCCTGTTGCTTAACCCCGATACGGTGGTCGGCGAGGATGTATTGCTGGCAGCGGTGGACTTTATGGATTCTCATCCTGATGCCGGTGGGGTGGGTGTAAGGATGCTCACTGATGACGGCCGCATGGCTTGGGAGTCGCGCCGTGGAGTGCCCACGCTGATGACTTCGTTCTACAAGATGGTGGGACTGTGCAGGCTGTTCCCTAAATCGCGTGTGTTTGGCAAATACTACATGCGCTATCTGGATGAGAATGAGGTGAACCGTATCGAAATCATGTCGGGAGCTTTCATGATGCTCCGCCGTCAGGCTTTGGAAGAGGTGGGTCTGTTGGACGAAACCTTTTTTATGTACGGTGAGGATATAGACCTTTCATACCGCTTGTTGGAAGCGGGATACAACAACTACTATCTTCCGCGCTCCATTGTCCATTATAAAGGCGAGAGCACTCAGAAGACCTCTTTCTATTATGTGCGTAATTTCTATAACGCCATGCTTATCTTCTACGACAAGCATTTTGGCGAAAGAGGCTGGATGTCGATGCTGGTGCGTATGGGCATTTTCCTGATGGGTGGAATGGAATATCTCTTGCGCCAGCGTGACCGTTTGAAAGGGCTTTTCGCTCCGAAGAGAGAAACGGGACGGTATAGCATGTTGGTCGTAGGAAGTGCGGATGTATGTGCCGAAGTGGAGACCTTGTGTGCGAGACATCAGATAAAGTGTGTCTGTATTCCTGTGGTAGGAGAGGCATCCTGTCAGTTGCCCTTGAAACGGATAGCTCAGGAAAGGCAGAAGGAAGCATTTGATTATGTCACATTTGATACAGAGATGTTCCTCTATGTGGACATCCTCTCATTCATGCAGCGTGAACATCTGCGTAAAGGCAGTAAACACATGCATCTGGGACTCTATTCGCCCAAAGTGAAGACGCTGGTAACGGCGATGAAGATATTTAAGATGAAGCTTGTAAATTCGCTTTAGTGGAAACTGTAGGTTCAAAGTTTAAAGTTCAAGGTTTAAAGTTTGGACTTCATAAATAAAAAAACAGATGCTGGAGAATGAATATATACGTTTGCGGGCTCCTGAGCCTGAAGACTTGGAGCTGATGTATAGGCTGGAGAACGACTCAGCCAATTGGTGCCAAGGGTGCACCACTGTGCCCTATTCCCGCTTTTTGCTCCGGCAGTATATTGAACAAACTTCTGGAGACATCTATACAGACAAGCAGGTGCGGTTGATGATAGAGCGGAAGTGCGACGCAGCAGTGCTGGGATGTGCAGACCTGGTCAATTATGAGCCGATGCACCAGCGTGCCGAAGTGGGGCTTATCATTGCACCGGAGTACAGAGGTCAGGGTTTGGGAAAAATTATCGTAGAATTGCTGTGCCAGTATGCATTCGATTTCTTGCATTTGCACCAGTTGGCAGCTTGTATCGCGACTGACAATGTAGGATGTGTCGCTTTGTTCAAGAATTATGGATTCAGTTGTAACGTCTTGTTGAAAGATTGGGTGCGCAGTGTTGATGGCAATTACAAGGATGCTTGGTTGCTGCAGTTGATAAATCCGGCATCGAGATAACGCTTTTGGTGTACTTTTGAATGAATAGTACATTGTAATAGGTAAATTGTACATGACTATATGTTGAAGAAACTCTACGAAAAGAACAATTCACCGCGTGACATGGCCGAAATAGTCAGGGTGTTGGAGGAGGGCGGAGTATTGATATTCCCCACAGATACGGTGTATGCCATTGTGTGTCATGCCTTGAAGGAGCGTGCAGTGGAGCGTATCTGTCGGTTGAAGGGAATAAATCCGCAGAAGAAGCCATTGTCTATTCTCTGTTGTGACATGAAGCAAGTCAGTGAATTTGCCAAGATGGATGATGCGGCATTCAAACTGATGAAACAGTATTTGCCGGGTCCGTTCACCTTTGTGTTGCCAACAAGCACTCGCTTGCCCAAGATCTTCAGGGGGCGGAAAGAAGTGGGTGTACGTCTGCCCGATAATGATATGGTGCGCGAAGTGTGCCGCCTGTTGGAGGCACCATTGATGACCACCTCTTTACCTTATGATGAAACGGATGATGTGGGGTATCTGACTATGCCTGAACTGATTGATGAACGATGGGGCTTGAAAGTTGATATGGTGATAGATGCCGGGGTAGGCGGAACTCAGCCAGGTACAGTTGTAAGCCTGATGGATGATGAGGTCCGACTATTGCGGCAAGGAGTGGGAGAATTGTAATTGGAAAAGAGAAATGGAACTGACAGAACTGCAACAATTATATGCGAAGCATCCTCACACCAAAGCCTTGGGCAACGTGTTGGATGACCCGACGGTGCGCATTGTTCATTTGAAAGGATTGTTAGCCTCGGCTGCGCCATTGGTCTTCAGTGGAGTACAGGGTGGACATACGCTGTTTTATGTCTTGGACGACCAGGAACAGGCTGGTTACTTTTATCATGACCTTATGCAGATTCTGGATGAGGAGAAGGTCCTGTTTTTCCCCTCGTCGTATCGTCGTAATATCAAGTATGGTCAACGTGATGCCGCCAACGAAATCTTGCGTACCGAGGTACTGGCCAAGTTACAGGAGCGTAAGGGGGATGGTGTGCTTCACATTGTCACCTGTGCGGAAGCTTTGGCTGAGCGGGTGGTGTCGCAGGATGAGTTTTCGGACAATACATTGCGGTTGCAGACAGGACAGCAGATAAGTTCGACAAATGTACAGGAGATGTTGGCCGGATATGGTTTCACGCATGTTGATTACGTCTATGAACCGGGGCAGTTTGCCATGCGAGGCAGTATTCTGGATGTCTTTTCCTTTTCATCGGAGTATCCGTTCCGTATCGATTTCTTTGGCGATGAGATAGACAGTATCCGAACCTTTGAGGTCGAGAGCCAACTTTCGCGCAGTCGGCTACAGGAGATATCCATTGTCCCTGAGTTGGTAGGCCGTGAGGGAGAGGGTGTCTGTGTCCTGGACTTCCTTTCTAAAGAGACGTTGCTGGTATTTACTGATTTCTTGGGAGTTCGTGAGCAGATAGAGGTCATCTGCCGTGATACTTTTACCCACCAGGCTGTGATGACACAGGAAAGTGAGGCAAACGGAGTCCCATTGGTACCGCCCTCATTGATTGATGGTGCCACCTTTGTTGAGCGGGCTTTGGATTTCAGACGTATAGAGTTGGGGCCCAAACCGGCAGGAACGCCACAAATGACCTTGACGTACGACCTGACGGTCCAACCCATTTTCCATAAGAATTTTGATTTGGTATGCAGTACTTTGAGTGATTATTTGGCACGTGGCTATCAATTGTATATCTTGGCAGACAGTGCCAAGCAGTGTAGCCGCCTGCAAGCCATTTTTGAAGAACGCGCCGAAAAAGAGGGTGAGTGTTCGCTGATTCCATTCACCTCTGTGAACCGTACGTTGCATGAGGGATTTGCAGACAATACTTTGCGCTGTTGCTTTTTTACAGACCATCAGATTTTTGACCGTTTCCACAAATATAACTTGCGCAGCGAAAGGGCGCGTGGCGGCAAGGTGGCCCTGACACTGAAAGAGCTCCGTCAATTTGAACCGGGCGATTATGTGGTGCATATTGATCATGGAGTCGGGCGTTTTGGTGGTTTGGTGCGTATCCCCAATGGAGATACTACACAGGAGGTCATCAAATTGCTCTATCAGAATGATGATGTGGTGTTTGTCTCCATCCATGCATTGCATAAGGTGGCCAAGTATAAAGGAAAGGAGGGAGAGCCTCCCCGCTTGAACAAATTGGGTACTGGAGCTTGGGAACGTATCAAGGAGAAGACCAAGAGCAAGATTAAGGATATTGCCCGTGACCTTATCCGCCTGTATGCCCGTCGGCGTGAAGAAAAAGGATTTGCCTATAGTCCTGACAGTTTTATGCAGCATGAGCTGGAGGCTAGTTTCCTCTATGAAGACACACCGGATCAGCTGAAGGCCACTCAGGATGTTAAGGCTGACATGGAACGCCAGCGCCCGATGGACAGACTGGTGTGTGGAGATGTGGGCTTTGGAAAGACAGAAGTCGCGGTAAGAGCCGCATTCAAGGCTGTGGCAGACAATAAGCAAGTGGCTGTATTGGTGCCTACTACCGTGTTGGCGTACCAGCATTATCAGACGTTCAAGGAGCGCCTTAAGGATTTTCCCTGTAAGATAGATTACCTGAGCCGTGCCCGGAAAACTTCAGATGTAAAGCGTATATTGAAGGAACTGAAGGAGGGCGAGGTGAATATCTTGGTCGGTACTCATCGGTTGGTCGGAAAGGATGTTTCGTTCAAGGATTTGGGTCTGCTGATTATAGATGAAGAACAGAAGTTTGGAGTCTCTGTCAAGGAAAAACTGCGGCAAATGAAGGTGAATGTCGATACCTTGACTCTGACGGCTACACCGATACCCCGTACATTGCAGTTCTCATTGATGGGAGCCCGTGATTTGAGTGTCATACAGACACCTCCTCCCAACCGTTACCCGATACAGACCGAGGTTCACACGTTCAATGACGAAGTCTTTGTTGATGCCATTAACTTCGAAATGAGTCGTGGCGGCCAGGTGTTTATCGTAAGCAACCGTATTCATAGTCTGGGTGATTTGGCCAATATGATTCACCGCCGCATCCCCGATGCACGTATCTGTATCGGACATGGACAGATGGAGCCCGAGAAACTGGAACAGATAATTTTGGATTTCGTGAATTTTGATTACGATGTATTGATTGCTACCACTATTATAGAAAGTGGCATTGATATTCCTAATGTGAATACCATCATCATCAATCAGGCTCACAACTATGGACTGAGTGATTTGCATCAGTTGCGCGGACGTGTGGGACGTGGAAACCGGAAGGCTTTCTGTTATCTGATAGCTCCTCCTTTGGCTTCGTTGACTCCTGAAGCCCGTCGTCGTCTGCAGGCTATCGAGAATTTCAGTGATTTGGGTAGCGGCATCCATATTGCCATGCAGGATTTGGACATACGTGGAGCTGGCAATATGTTGGGAGCAGAGCAGAGTGGGTTCATTGCTGATTTGGGATACGAAACCTATCAGAAAATCCTGACGGAAGCAGTAACCGAGTTGAAGAATGATGAATTCTCTGACCTGTATGCCGTGGAAGAAAATCAGGTGAAGGCCGGTGAGGAGATTCTCAGTGGCGAAGACCTGGTTGCGGAATGTAATATTGAGAGTGATTTGGAACTGCTATTCCCTGCAGATTATATACCCAGTAGCAGCGAGCGCATGTTGCTCTATCGCGAACTTGACGGGCTGGAGTTGGATAAAGACGTGCAGGAGTATAAACTGCGTCTTGAAGACCGTTTCGGAAAGGTTCCTCCAGAAGGGGAAGAGTTGATGCGCATCGTTCCGCTTCGTCGGTTGGGAAAACGGTTGGGAGCCGAGAAAATCGTCTTGAAGGCAGGGCGTATGGTCTTCTATTTTGTCAGCAACCCTGACAGTCCTTATTATCAGAGTGTGGCTTTTGGCCGTGTGCTTGATTACATGGCTGCACATCCTCGGATTTGCAATTTGCGCGAGCAGAACGGCAAGCGTAGCATGGTCGTGAAGGAAGTGCCCAATGTGGCAACTGCAGTAGCTGTTTTGCAGGAAATGGTTTCGATGTAGGCGGGATTGAAGGTCTGTTGGCTAAAAAAACGGCATCTGCTTTGGTCGTATCCTGTTTTTTTGTACTTTTGCAGGCACATAGCCTGAAAAACGTATGAAACATTTGATTTCTTTTTTATTTTTGGCACTGTTTTCTGCAAGTGTCATTGCTCAGACGCATACTCAGCGCATATATCTTAGTGGTACAGATGCTGAGCATACCCGCACGTGGGATTTTCTCTGTTCTGGTGGACAGAATAGTGGTAAGTGGCGCAAGATTGAGGTCCCCAGTTGTTGGGAACTTCAAGGATTTGGCGAATATACCTATGGCCGCTTTTACAAGACCAAGGGACTGAAGCCTTCAACCGAAACCGGACGTTATCGTACAACTTTCAAGATGCCCCAAGGGGATATCTATAAGTTGGTCTTTGAAGGTTCCATGACCGATACCCGTGTATGGATTGATGGGCAACAGGTAGGGCCTGTTCATCAAGGAGGATTCACTGAGTTCTCCTATGATGTCACCCCCTTTATCAAACCCGGAAAACGGCAGACGTTGGAGGTGCTGGTCTGCAAGGAATCGGCCAATGCCAGTGTCAACTCTGCAGAGCGCCGTGCCGACTGGTGGTTGTTTGGCGGCATCTATCGTCCCGTATATATCGAGGTGTTGCCTGAAGAACATATCACTCATGTCAGCATTGATGCACGTGCCAATGGCGAGATATATGCAGATGTTGAGGCTACATCCGACAAGCCAGTTTCACTTCTCATTGATGGTAACGAGGTTGCTTACGATGCGAAGAAGGGCTGCTGGATTTATCCCAATCCCCAGACATGGAATCCCGAACACCCCAACCTCTACACAGCCACTTTCACTTTGGGCGAGGACGGACATAGCCTGACACAGAAGATTGGTTTCCGCACCATCGAGTTCCGTGAGCACGATGGTATCTATTTGAACGGAACCAAGTTGGTAGTGAAGGGAACTAACCGCCACTGTTTCCATCCCGAGACAGGACGTGCCCTCAGTCCGGCCATGAGCCTGCAGGATGCCAAGCTGTTGAAGCAGATGAACATGAATGCCGTGCGTTGTCACTATCCTTCCGACCGTCATTTCTTGGAAATCTGCGATTCCATCGGTCTGCTTTATTTCAACGAATTGGCCGGTTGGCAGACCCGCTATGATGATACAACGGCTGTCAGGATGGTTCATGAGTTTATTTTGCGCGATGTGAATCATCCCTGTGTATATATATGGAGCAATGGCAACGAAGGTGGTTGGAACCGTACCATCGACCATCTGTTTGCTGAACTGGACATACAGAAACGTAAGGTCGTTCATCCGTGGAGCGATTTCCAGGGACTGGATACCCACCACTATCCCGCTTATCAGACAGGAATCTACCGTATGCACAACGGACAGAATGTCTTTATGCCCACCGAGTTTCTGCATGGCAAGTACGATAAGGGGCAAGGCGCTGCATTGGAAGATATGTGGAGTCATTGGACCCGTTCGCCCCTTTTTGCTGGTGGATTCATTTGGGCCTATGTCGATGAGGCTGTTCGTCGTACCGATTTGCCCACAGGAAAGTCTAAGGGAAAAGTTTTTGGCCGCAAGGGCTTTGATATAAAGGATTGCATTCTCGACAGCGATGGAGGTCATGGCCCCGATGGTTGTATGGATCCTTATCGTCAGCCTGAGGCCAGTTTTTATACCATCCGTGAAGTGTGGAGCCCCATTTACATTGACCGTTTGCACATTACGCCTTCATTCGATGGACGTGTACTCGTTTCCAACCGCTATCTGTTTACTGACTTTTCTGCATGTAGCATGAAGTACCGTGTGAAAGACCTCGCAGGCGGAGTGCTTGCCGAGGGTAGTGTGGCACTGCCAGCCATAGTTCCTGGTGAGAGTGGTTATGCCCGTTTTGATTTGCCCGCTGATTTCCGCAAAGGGGAAGTGCTGGAACTCGTAGCATATAATGATAAAGGTGAAGAAGTCTGCAACTGGACAGCTCCCATTCATCGTGCCGACGAACAGACAATCAGTGCTACCGCATCGGCCAAACCGGAAATTGTCACATTTGACAAAAACGGCATGTTTGCCATCGATAGCCTTGTAGGTCCTTTCCCCGTAGGCATGAAGGCCGAAGTTACCAAATATAAACAGCGCACATTGTCTGACGGTACGGTAGTTAATACTTTCTGGTACAAGGGAGGTATTGACAGCATCCAGTGGTGTCAGACTCCTGACGGACTGCTGCACATGGATGCCGTGGTTCTCAATGATGAGCGTGGTCATGGCATGGGCTCTTTCCTGACAGACGATAGCAAATGGACATTGGGTCTTACTTTCACTTATCCCGAACATCGGGTGGACAGTGTGCATTGGGTGGGTCGCGGCCCTTATCGCGTGTGGAAGAACCGCCTCAAAGGACAGCACTTCGGCCTCTGGTCATTGGCATACAACAACACTGTGACGGGCGATTATAACAGTGCTACGCCTCCTGTTTATCCCGAATTCAAAGGCTATCGCAGTGACCTCCGTTGGATGAAAATGCAGGATAAGGATGGTGCTTCTTGGCGTGTCAGCACCTTGAACGAAGGACTTTACCTCCGCCTGTTCACCCCTGAAGAACCTGTTGACCAGACTCCTGGTGAGATGGGTGGCTTGTTGGACGTACAGCCCCGCAAGCAGGAACGCAGTATGGTGCGCTTTCCCGAGGGCGACATCTCATTCTTGCTCTCTATCCCTCCCATCCAGAGTTATAAGCCTTTGGAACAACTCGGACCCGATAGCCAACCTTATAACATCCGCATCAAGCCGGGTGATGAAGGCTTTCATATCCGCTTGGTATTTGACTTTAGTCAGAAATAAACAGACCCACCCTTATCCCTCCCGGTATGGAGAGGAGTGAATAGAATTATAATTATAAAATAAGTATAGAGATGAATAGTATATCAGACAAAAAATGGTTGAAAAGATTAAGTAATGCAATGCATAAACCATCTGCTCCCCTCCATGCAGGGAGGGGCAAGGGGGTGGGTCTCCTTGTTGTTTCACTAATGACATTTTTCTCATTGGCCGCAATGGCTCAGGAGAATTTGATTTTGCACTACGACTTCAAGGGCGACCAGGGAACCGTGGTGCGCGACAAGAGCGCTTCGCATTTTGACGGCACGTTGAAAGGAAGTGCTTCGGTAGAAAATGGTACGGTATATCTGGGTAACGAGGATGGCTATATCGACATGGGCGAATCCATAGGCAAGAAGTTGCAACAGCTTCGCCAGTTCACCATTGCTGTGCTCTACAAGGTTGACCGTGAAGCTTCGCTCAAAGGTCAAGGCTATTTCTTGTGGGCTTTCTCCACATTGGAACTCAACACACAGACCGAAGGGCGGTATCATGCCTATAAACTGAATGTGCAACGGGCCGAGAACTCCGTGGGTGGTTGGAAGAATGAGACACTGATGGATATAGGCAAACCTTCGGCGAAGGGAGAGTGGCAGTATGTGGTCTATACACAGAACGATGATGAAGGCCGTCTTTTCTTGAATGGTCGTCTGGTGGCATTCTTGAACGGTATGTTCACCATGGCCAAGACATTCCCCAAGGAGGCACCTGTTTATAACTGGATGGGGCGTGCTCCTTTCAAGGGAGATTCTTACCTGAAGGGAACAAGCATCAGTGATGTGCGTATGTATGACACAGCGCTTACAGAGAAGGAGGTGCGCGATCTTTACAATGATGTGCAGCAGGGCGACCTGAGCCGCTATGATTTCATGTACACCGGCCAGTCTAAGAATCGTCGTATCTTCAAAGTCGAGGACGGAAACATTGTTTGGCGTTACGACAATGCCAAGGGACTTGGCGAAATCAGCGATGCTGTCCTTATGGACGATGGACATATCCTGATAGCTGACCAATACGGAATTGCAGAAATTGGAGTTGATGGCGAAGAACTTTGGCGGTCAAATGTACCTGAAGGAACAGAGGTGCATACTATCCAACCTATCGGAAACAAATATGTGGTGTATGTGCTCAATGCCAAACCTGCCAAGGTCGTGGTGAAGAACATTGCCAAGCAGAAGACTGTGCACGAATTTGAACTTCCTTATGATCCGAAGGGCAGCGTACATGGTCAGTTCCGAAATGCCCGTCTGACCAGTAAGGGAACGTTGTTGGTATCCAATATGGCTATGGGATTTGTGGCAGAGTACAATGTTAAGGGCAAGGAACTTCACCGTTGGGAACTCTTTGGACCTTGGTCTGCCAGTGAGTTGGAAAATGGGAATATCCTGATGGTCGGCCGCAAGGGACCTGTCAAGGAGGTGACACGCGAAGGCACTGTCGTTTGGGAAACCAATACCACCAAGTTCGGTTTGGACAATCCCCAAAAAGCCTATCGCCTGCCCAATGGGAATATGGTAATCACCAACTGGTTCAATGAATGGAACAAGGCTGATGTGGCCAACTTCAATCCTTCGCGGGCTCCGCTTCAGATGATTGAACTGACTCCCGATGAGCGTGTCGTGTGGGAAGTCTCTTCCTGGAAGGGCGACCGTAACCTGGGACCGGCTACAACCTTCCAGTTGTTGGACAAACCAGTGGTACGTAAAGCATGTAGATTTGGTAAATATAAATAATAAATCATCATAACAATGAAAAAACTAGTTTTAATGGCAGTGTTTGCACTGTCTGTATTGGTAGCCTCGGCACAGCCCCGTTTGTTTGTAAAGCCTAATGAACCGTTAGGTGAAGGTAAGGGTATTCATCCCGGTCGTGTAGCATGGGTTCATAGTCCAGGTGTAGCCACTTGGGATGGCGAGACAGGTCTGTGGGTCGAAGGGCGTTGGAACGACCAGCAGAAAGCCGATGCCATGGTGCGTCAGGCTGTAATGACTGTAGCTGGAGCCAAGTCTCCAAAGGCTGCTTGGAAAGCCTTGTTCAAGAACTTCAACAAGACGCATGGCAAGGGAAACAAGGGGTATAAGAAAGGCGAGACGATAGCCATCAAGCTCAACATGAACAATGCCATCACCCATCGCGACACCATTGAACTGAACTCATCGCCTTATGTTACGTTGGCTTTGGTGCGTAGTCTGATTAATGACGGTGGAGTGCGTCAGCAGGATGTGATTGTTTGTGAGCCAAGTCGTGCCATCACAGACAGTATCTATGATAAGATTCATCGCGAGTTCCCCGATGTCGTGTTCATCGACAATCTCGGAGGCAATGGCCGTGTGAAGTGCGAATACTATCCCGAGCAAATCAAGTACTCGGTAGATAATGGTAAGATGGCGCGTGGCCTGGCCAAGTGTATTGTCGATGCTGACTACCTTATCAATTCAGCTTTGTTGAAGACCCATAATGGTCCGGGTGTCACCCTGACCGCCAAGAACTGGTATGGTGCTACAGACATCAACCTGATGTGGCGCAAGAATGCCCACAACGGTATCAGCCCCGACAAACGTAAGGGCAAGCCGGGGTATAAGACTATGGTAGACTGGATTGGCCATAAGGATATGGGCCAGAAGTGTCTGCTCTTCCTTATCGACGGAACCTATGGTAGCCGTCATGTGAATGGTGCTCCGGCTCCCAAGTGGCAAAAGGCTCCCTTCAACAACGAGTGGTGCTGCAGTATCATCGCTTCGCAAGACCCCTTGGCATGCGATGTGGTAGGTATGGACCTGCTCATTCACGAGTGGCCCGAGTTTGGCAGCTTCAACTACTGTGACGAATATCTTCGTGAAGCAGCCACCATTCCTGCCCCAGCAACAGGTGTTACCTATGACCCGGAGCGTGACGGAAAGCCTCTGACAGCTCCTCTCGGACTGATGGAACATGCCGATGCTGACCGTAACTATACCAAATTGGAACTTATATATGTGAAACAGTAAAATGGCTTGTCCCTTGGGGGGATATAGACATGATGAATGGGTGAACGAAGAGGAGGGTTTGTCAATTATTGAATAGACACCCTCCTCTTTTTTTTGCGTTTGCTCGTCTCCTGTCCTTCTTATTGTTGTTTGCTCGTCTCTTTGATGTATTCCGATGGGGTTTGTCCCACTATCTTCTTGAAACATCGGCTGAAGTATTTCGGGTCAGAATATCCGCAATGATAGGCAATGTCACTGATGTTGGTGTGTCCGTTGTCCATTAAATATTTGGCTCGTGTCATACGGACTTCGCAAAGATAGTTATTGGGGGTGCATCCGAACAGACGTTTCATTTGTAGGTAGAGTACCGAACGGCTGACTCCTATTTCACGGGCAAAGTCCTCTATATCCAGATCTGCATTGTTCATATGTTGGCTTATAAATGTTTCCACTCTTTTGCAGAACTGTTCGTCGTTGGTCTCGGGTAATTCTGTAGGGGCTGAGGGTGCTACTTTTGTTGTCTCTTTTTTCGACAGGCTCTCTTGTAGGCGGGTTGTCAGGTATTCGATGGTTTCACTTGTAGTCAATCGGATATTGTTCAGTTCTTTTTTTAAGTGACGGATATAGCGTATGGTTTTGCATACCAGACCGATGGCAAGTAGCAGGAGTCCGCCATAAAGCATCCAGGCTATGGGACGTTCATTGAAGTAGGGAGTGCGATGTATGGTAATGGTACGTTCGTTGTCCACCCACACACCGTCACCGTTGGTAGAACGTAGGTGTAGGGTAGATGTGCCAGCTGGGATATTCGACAGATGTATGCGGTTTTCTGTCGTATAGTTCCATTCATGGCTTCCTTCAAGGCGGTAGGCATATTGGAGCATTTCGTACTTGTTGTAATCGAGAGCAGCGAAAGAGAGGGTGAGAGTCCGTTCTTCTGGGGAGAGGTGGATTGTTTCCGGACAGTCAAAAGCTATGTGAGGAACAAAGTGACTCTTCGCTATTTCTTTGGGATGCAGTGTCAGTATTCCCTGTGTGGTTGCGGCTATCAATGCGTTATTCCTGAGGGTTGTAAGTCCTGACTCTACAAATGAGAATCCTTCGGCAAAGAATCCTTGCATGTAGTTCGTGAATGTTTGGGTGTGAGGGTTGAAACGGCTCAAAGCAGCCTCTGATGCACACCAGATGTGGTCTTCTTTGTCTCGGGATAGTGCGATGATGACATCTGAAACCAATCCGTCTTCTGTTGTATAATTGGTGAATGAAGGATTTCCATCCTTATCAATCGTAAGATGGTTGATTCCACCTCCATAGGTGGCGATGAAAAGGTCCTCCTGTTTGTCGGGAATCATGTCGGTTATCCAATTGTTACTTAGACTTTGTTCACCAGGCTCCCGTTGGAAACTTTGAAAGGAAAGTGCCTCAAAAAACTCAGTGTCTGTACTTTTGCATGAGTATAGCCCGTTGTTGGTACCAATGAATAGGATACCTTTTGAGTGGGCATAGAGGCTATAGACGAGTTGTGCTGTGGGTGGGTAGTTCTTCAGGTGGTTCCAGGTATGGATGAAGCGTATGGTTCCATCATTATGGGTATGCATCAGATTGATTCCTCCTCCATAAGTGCCAATCCACAGTTGGCCTTGATTGTCTTCTACAATGGAATAGACATTTTCGTTGCTGAGGCTATAGCGGTCGGTCGGTTGATGGGTGAAGTGGCTTAGCTGGAATTCTTTTCCGTTCACAGGGTGCAGGCGGTAAATACCACCAGGTTTGCATCCCAACCAAATGTCGTTTTTACTGTCCTCTAATATAGTATATACGTTGTGTCCAAAGGCAATGGGTACTAGGGACAATTGTCCTGTGGGTGAAAGGTATAAGGGAGGTTGGTTCGTTTGTTGTGGTTGTAGTATTCGGACGTAGCCATGTTTGTCGGCAATCCAAAGACGGTGTTGTTGGTCTTCGTAGAGTGCTCTTATTACCTCTTCGCGTTGTGTGCCTAACATAATTGGAGCTTTGGGCTTTCGGGTTGGAATGAGGCGGTCGAGTCCTCGGCTGGATGCAATCCAAATGCCTCCTTGGCGGTCGATTTGCAGGATACGTGTGTTTATGTCGCAGTATTCTGGAAGCGATTTTATCCATGTTTCTGTTTCTTTGTCAGCATGGAATGAAGAGGCTGGCGATATTTCTTTCCCATCTGTACAGGTGAATTTCTCGGTCTGTGGGGAAAAAAGAAAGAATTCTCCGTTCGATTTACATAGAATCTCCCCTTTGGAGGTCTCCCATAGGTCATCAATGCGGTTTGTCTTTAGGGGACATTGGTCGCCAGGGCGTGCTTTGTAGGTTTTGAAACGGTAGCCATCGTATCGGATGAGACCCTCCCATGAAGCCAGCCAAATATACCCCGTAGAGTCTTGAATGATATTCATCACCAGACTTTGCGAGAATCCTTCTTCTTCGGTAAAATGGTTGATAATGTAAGTTCTGTGTTCTGAGGGTGGTGAAGCGAAATTCGGATTGTTTACTTCATCTGCCCACAGACAAAGGGGGAACATGCATATCAAAAGTAAGCCTATCTGTAGTATATTCTTTTTTATCATAGTACGAAATTACTCAAAAAATCCTTTATGTGAGCAGAAATAGTGTGAAAATCGTCTTGAAAGTTGTATAATCCTCCAGTTAAGGACTATTTTCTCCCTTCAGAATGCTACTCTTTGCTACTTTTGCCAAAAAATGAATAAAATCAGAAAATAATTATGTTATACAGAATGAACAGATGCATCAGTCTTGTGGCTTTAGTGGTCATGATGTGTACGGCCTGTCAGAGTGGGCTGGAGAAGGAGAGAGATTTGACATTATGGTACAATCGTCCTGCCGAACATTGGGTAGAAGCTTTACCCCTTGGCAACGGTCGGTTAGGGGCTATGGTATATGGTGGGTTGGTGAGTGATACTATCCAACTGAATGAGGATACTTTCTGGAGTGGGAGTCCTTATAACAATATCAATCCGTTGGCCAAGGCCAGTTTGGGAGAGATAAGAGACCTTATTGATAACGGAAAATATGAAGAGGCGCAGCGTTTGGCCATGCGTACTATCACTGCAGATAAAAGCAAGACGGGACACGGTATGGTTTACGAATCTGTAGGCAATCTGGTGCTTACTTTCCCCGAATCGCATGACGATACTGCGGCTTATCGCCGTGAATTGGATCTACAGAATGCTGTCTGTCGCACAAGTTATAAGTCTGATGGCGTGACTTATGAGCGCGAAGCATTCACTTCCTTGGTCGATGGACTTACTTTTGTTCGGTTGAAAGCCTCAGAAAGAGGATGTTTGACTCTGAATGTTTCATTTTGCGGCCCTCAAAAGAAGAAACGTACACAAGCCCATACAGATGTGGTGGATGAGGAAACACTACGGATTCGTACATTTCCCGGTCGGGAAAAAGAAGAGAATATTCCTAACCTGTTGGAGTGCATCTCTTATATAAAGGTAAAAGCAATAGGGGGTAGTCAACAAAAGGACTCGTTGCGTGGTGGAAGTATCACTGTCAGTGGTGCCGATGAAGTGTTGTTGCTTGTCTCATCGGCAACAAATTTTCAACGTTATGATGATATTTCAGGCAATGCCGATAAAAAAGCATTGGCTTATTTGACAGACTTTCCGGCCATAAGTGATTGGAGGGAGCACTATCAGAAGGCTCGTGAGTCTCATACGGTGCGTTACCGTGAACAGTTTGACCGTGTGACATTGGATTTGGGTGAAAATCCCATTCAACGCTCCAAGCCTACCGATGTGCGCATCCGGGAGTTCAGTACTACTGATGATCCATCGTTGGCAGCCATGTATTTCCAATTCGGACGCTATTTGCTTATCAGCAGTTCCCAACCTGGAACCCAACCGGCCAACCTTCAGGGAATCTGGAATCCTAGTGCGGGATATTATCCGGCTTGGGACAGCAAATATACGACCAACATCAATGTGGAGATGAACTATTGGCCGGCCGAGGTGACCAATTTGAGCGAATGCCATCAGCCTTTTTTGCAAATGGTACACGATGTCAGTGTCACGGGACAGCGTTCGGCTGCCGAAATGTACGGTTGCCGGGGGTGGACACTGCATCACAATACAGACCTTTGGCGTAGTACTGGTGCAGTGGATTATGCCTCATGCAGTGTGTGGCCTACGTGTAATGCTTGGTTCTGCTCCCACTTGTGGGAACATTACCTTTACACAGGCGACAAGGAATATTTGGCGGAGGTCTATCCCGTATTGAAAGGGGCAGCGGTATTCTATCAGGATTTTCTCATTCGTGACCCCAAGACTGGCTATTTGGTGGCCTCGCCCAGCAATTCGCCCGAGAATCATCCGGGACTGGGCAAATACTTTGATGAGTATTTCAATAAAGAAATGAAACCTGCCCTCTTCAGTGGTGTGGCGATGGATAACCAGATGATATATGATTTGCTGAAAAATGCAATAGAGGCCGCCTCCATTCTGGATATTGATTCTGGATTGGTTGCAGAGTGGAGCAATCTGAAAGCCCAACTTCCTCCAATGATGGTGGGGAAGTATGGCCAGATGCAAGAATGGCTTGAAGATTGGGATCGGGAGAAATCCGGTCATCGTCATGTGTCGCATCTTTGGGCTGCTTTCCCTGGAAATATGGTTTCACCTTATCAGCATCCGGAACTGGCTGCAGCCGTTCGCAAGTCCCTTGAAGGGCGTGGCGATGCCAGTCGTGGTTGGGCTATGGGGTGGAAAGTCTGCTTGTGGGCGCGTCTGTTGGATGGCAATCGTGCTTACAGACTGATGCAGAACCAACTGAAACTGAAGGATCCCCAAGTCAGCATCAAGGATCCCGATGGAGGCACTTATGCCAATATGTTCGATGCACATCCTCCTTTTCAGATTGACGGAAACTTTGGCTGTACAGCCGGTGTGGCCGAAATGTTGGTACAGAGTCATGATGGAACCATTCATCTGCTTCCGGCCTTGCCTGATGCTTGGCCCGAAGGTCGGGTGACCGGATTGCGTACCCGTGGAGGTTTTGAAATTGCGGACATGACGTGGAAAGAGGGACGGGTGGAAACTCTTTCCATCCGTTCGACTCTCGGTGGAAACCTGCGTTTGCGTATTGCTGTTCCATTGGTGTCCGCAGGTGGAGAGGAACTTGTTATAGCTCAAGGAAAGAATCCTAATGCCCTGATTGCCACCTATGAAATTCTGCCACCCATTGTGAAAGACCCCTCGAGGTTGACTTTGCTCGAATTGGAAGAGACTATCCTTTATGATGTTCCGACAGAGGCTGGGATGGTATATCAGTTCAATGCCAAAAACTGAAAACTCCTGCAATTCCTTTACTTGCAAAAGTCGAATAATAATAAATGACTGAATTATGAAGAAGATTGTAAATTCTTTGTTGCTGCTTGTTTTGTGCAGTTTTTCTGTGTTCGTCAGAGCACAAGTGCCGGCTTTTCCTGGTGCCGATGGATATGGGCGTTATACCCAAGGTGGCCGGGGCGGTTCTGTTTATTACGTAACCTCTTTGGCTGATACTGATACACCGGGAACGTTACGTTATGGTGTGACTCGCCTGTCAAAGGTGACCATTTTATTCAAGGTATCGGGCACTATTCATCTGAATAGTAGTCTGAATATCTCACAAAGCAATATTACCATTGCTGGTCAGAGTGCCCCAGGGGATGGCATTTGTGTGGCCGACTACCCCGTGAGTATATCTGGAAATAATGTGATTGTGCGCTATATGCGTTTCCGTATGGGCGACCAGAAACTTTCTGCGGAAGAGGCCGATGGAGCCGATGCGTTTGGCGGACGTTTCTGTAGCAATGTGATTATAGACCATTGCTCTATTTCGTGGTGTACTGATGAATGTGCCTCTTTCTATGCCAATGAAAACTTTACGATGCAGTGGTGCATTGTTTCTGAAAGTCTTCGTCAGAGTCTTCATTCCAAAGGTGCTCATGGCTATGGAGCCATTTGGGGTGGTGTGGGTGCTTCGTATTTGCACAATATGCTTGTTCATCATGATAGTCGTACTCCGCGTTTCGGTACAGGAAACTGGAAAACTCCGGCAGAACATGTCACTGATGTTCGTAATAATGTGATTTATAATTGGAGTGGAAATGGATGTTATGGTGCCGAAGGTATGACTGTAAACCTGATTAACAATTATTACAAGCCCGGTCCTGCTACCACTTCTTCCTCCAAAAGCCGTTTCATCAGCATTGATGATGCCACCAGCACTGATGGGACGACTAGCATTTGGGGAGTCTATTACTTGAGTGGGAACTATAATTCCAAATATACGGCAGCCAATAGTAACAACTGGAATGGTGTGGCTGTAAACCAGTCGAATCTGATTGGTGGTAAAGTCACCAAGGCCGATGTGATGTCTGGTACTGAATTGGGAGAAACTCCGCTTCTGCACCAGCATACAGCTGCGGATGCGTATGAGGCCGTATTGAACTATGTCGGATGCTCACGAAGACGGGATGCTATCGACGAACGCCTTGTTGCAGAATGTCGTCAGGGGACTTATACCTATAAGGGAGCGTCGGCCAACAAAGGGGGAATCATTGACAAGCTCGAAGACCTTCGTCCGGCTGATGCTGATGAGACTTGGTCGCCTTGGCCGGAATTGTCAGGCAAGGTTCCGCCTGCGGATAATGATGGAGATGGGATGTATGACACTTGGGAAGAACTGAAAGGGCTTGACCCCACAGATGCGTCTGACCGCAATTTGCGTAACGAGGAAGGATATACGATGTTGGAAGTCTATCTGAACAGTCTGGTGGCGGATATTACCGAAACTCAGTATGCCGGCAGTGAAGAAGTGGGAAAGGCTGGGGAAGCCTATAAGCCTGAAGACTTTTCTACGAATATGTGGATTGACTGGAGCCTCTCTTCTGGCAAAGTAGGTGAAAAGGCCGATGTCAGCAAAGAGGACTTTGTCCAGTCAACTTCCTATGCTATCACGGATGAAATGACCGTCACGGGTACGCGTGAAAGCTACGGACTTACCCTTACCAAGTTTCAGCCGACGGTAGAGTATAAGTCTAGAAGCAAAACGGCAGTTGTCAGTTTCCATATAGATTTGGCAGAGAATGTGCGCTTCCGCCTCACGGAATTGTCAGTTTCTGCAGTGAGGTATGGCACCAGTGGAGGCTATTTTGATTTGGTTTGGGTGAATGAACAGGGTGAAGAGACCACATTGGCTACCGGAGTTCATGCCGCAGACAAGTCTGACGATGAGAGTGCCTTGACAACGCGTTTGAACTTGAAGGATGTGAACATACCGGCATCTGGCGGAAACTGCCGGTTGGATATCTATATATACAAACTGAGTCCTTCGAAAGAGATGGGTCTGGCCGGATTGAAGGTTGGCGGACATGCTGAAAGTGTCCAATCTGTCATTCCTGTTGTCCGGGATATGCAAGGACCGACTGCTCCCATCTACTATAATGTTCAAGGTCAGCGCATCCCATATCCTAAAAAAGGAATGCTGGTGATTGAGCGCCACATGAATCAAACCGGAAAAATGGTGTACAGAAAGTTTATCTATGAATGACGGTTCCATGTTCGGATGGTGACAGAGTATATAATCATATAATTAATATAGCTTATGAGACAAAGATTTTTTTTCCTGTTTCTTCTGTTCGCTTTGGTCGGCAAGGCTGTAGAGACAGAAGTGACTCCGAGTGATTTTTCGTCAGCTTATGCCAATGCGGCCGATGGTGACGTGTTGGTGTTGGGTGAAGGAGCCTATGGGGGTACCCTTACGTTCCCCGACAAGAAAGTGATAACCTTGAAGGCGGCCGATGAGGCTGAGGTTCTCTTTGGTTGTCTGTTCCGTTGTAACAATGCTGATGCCACTGGTGGAGGCATCGTGTTGGATGGTGTCAAAGTCAGCATTACGGACTCTTATTTCATCAATTTGGATGCCTATGGTGATATTAGACTCATAGCAATGAAAAATTGCGAAATTACAAACATCGCTCGCTGCTTCTTGCGTACCAACGGTACGGGTCGCTTCATAGAGGATATCGAGTTTTATAATTGCCTTATACACGATTGTGGTTCGGGCGGGTGGAATTTCATGTACCCCAAACATACCGTTAAGAGGGTGACGACAAAGGATTGTACCTTGTTCAACTATGCCAATGGGGAAAGCTTCTTCTTTGCCAATGGGGCCGATGCATCCAATGATTTTGTTTTCGTCTTTACGAACAATACGGTCTATAAGTGGGGAAAAAGCAACGACCGTGCCTTGTGTAAGACTGAAGGCAAGTATAGCGGAAACTCTGTCTATACCTTTGCTGATAACATTGTATATAAAGGTGGGGCAGATAACGTAAAGCCCCAGATGATACAGGCCACCAGTGGAACATTGGTGGCTCAGAACAATTTGGTTGTTGGTTACGGAGGATATAATATGGGTGGTGCAGCTGTCACTACCATCGATGACCTGACGTTAGAATCGTTGGGAGTGGATGCCCTTTCTTTCCCCAATCCTGACGAGGGTGATTTTACGATTGTCTCCTCCTCTCCTTTGGCGACAGCTTCCACTTTAGGCGGTGTCTTGGGTGCTTCCCGTTGGTTGAAGGTCGTGACCCAGGCTGTTGACTTGCAGAGTGTGGCATGGCCGGCCGAGGGAGGTGTCGTCTCTCCTGCCAAAGCAACATACGATGTTGGCGATATGGTCAGCTTGACGGCTACAGCAAACTACGGATTCCGTTTCAAGGAGTGGCAAGATGCAGATGGCAAAACTCTTTCGACTGAAAATCCATATCAGTTCGAGATGACAGCGGATATCAGTCTGACAGGTGTCTTTTCTGCTGTTGATACCTATGCTTTGACTGTAAACAAGGCCGGAGAGGGTGCCAAATGGGGAGGCCTGAAGTTTAGTCCGGAGCCAGTCAATGGGATTTACGAAACAGGCACAGAGGTCACCGTAAGCATTGTTCCCAATAGCGTGACTTCATTCCTTTACTGGGAGGATACCAGTACAGAGACCAGTCGGATGGTGACAATGGATAGCGACCGCGAACTGACCGCTACGTTTGATGTCATTCCCTTTATCGTAGCCTGGGATTTTAATCCGGCGGGCGATAGGGGAAACCGTATGGGGGATTACTTCTCAGAGACCGACAATACGGGAGTCCTGATGCTCTATAATGGCGATGGAAGTTCTACCAATTGGGGAGCCAGTACGCGTACGTTCGGTGGGAAACAGTTCGACTGTGCACGCCGATATACCGAACGGGCCGACATGGACAATCCGCGCTCATTCGTAGCACGCTTCAATGTTTCGGGATATGACAAGATAAATATTCACAGCTACGTTGCTGCCGATAACAAGTGTGTACACCGCACCCAATTGTTGCAGTATTCAGCTACGGGTCGGGCTGACGACTTCACTACTCTGACGTCTGTGACCCTCGACAGTCAGCCTAGTTCGGAATGGATTCCTTTGGATGGCGAGTTGGATACCAAGGGGTTGGACGGACAGGTTTACCTCCGTTGGATTGGAGATACGGGCAGCGAACTGATAGC